>JBCDCF010000007.1:0-18440 GCA_039182345.1 Pseudomonadota bacterium | reverse complement strand
GTTGCGCAGGTGGGCGGCGTAAAAACCCCGCTGCATGAACTCGGCCAGGACCATCTGCTCAAGGATCGGCGCGTGACGGTCGATCACCGCGCGCGCCCGCGCAAAGGCATCGCGCAGGTCCGGCGGCGCGACAATGTAGCCAAGGCGGAAAGAGGGCAGCAGCGTCTTGGAAAACGTGCCGATCAGGATGACGCGGTTGGCGCTGTCCTCGCTCTTCAGCGCAGGGGAAACCGGGCCGTCATAGCGAAACTCGCAATCGTAGTCGTCCTCAAGGATCCAGGCGCCACAGGCACGCGAATAGTCAAGCAGGCTCTTGCGGCGCGCCTGGCTCAGCTGCACGCCGAGCGGATAGTGGCGCGAGGCCGACACGAAGACCATACGCGGCACGGGAAGCTGCGCACGGCCGGTCTCAACGTCGAGCCCTTGGGCATCGACACGGCAGGGATGGAGCGCGCATCCATTGGCTTTCAGCGCCGCCCGGGCGCCGATGTAGCCGGGCTCCTCCAGCCACACAGGGTCGCCAGGCTCCAGCAAGAGCCGTGACACAAGATCCAGGCTCTGCTGCGAGCCTGTGGTGATGATGATGTCCGCCGCCTCGCAATCCACCTGGCGCGTTGCACGCAGATGATGGGCGATGGCCGCGCGCAAAGGCTGGTAGCCGGCGTTGGCCACACTGACCAGAATGTGCCCTTTCAGCCGCCCCGTGACCTCGTTCATCAAGCGCAACAGCGAGCGCATGGGGAACGCGCGCGGATCCGGCACGTCCGGCATGAAGGCGGCCGGATTTTCGTGGATCGCCACATTTTGGTCGATCAGCGTGCGGCCGCGCCGGGAGAGGGAGCGGAACGGGTAGTCCGGCGGCGGTGTTGTGGGCGGTGCCTCCTGTGGTCCGGCCGTCGGCGCGGGCTCGGGCACAGAGCGCACATAGGTGCCTGCCCCGACGCGCGATTCCAAAAGGCCCTCGTCCACCAACCGCTCGAACACATGAAGGACGGTGTTGCGCGAGACATCCCAATCCCGCGCAAGGGCACGGGTGGAGGGCAGACGCGTGCCGGGTCGCAGTCTGCCGGCCGCCACAGCATCGCGCAGACCACAGGCGATTTGTTCGGTCAGCGGCCGCGGACTTGCGCGGTCCAACGCGACCGTGACGTGGGTGCCCGCCGATCCTAGCCGAGCCATTGGTTCCATCCTCCAAAGGAGCCAATTCCGAGCACCATTGTTTCAAAATGGCTCTGATAGGCAATCTCTAGGCATGGCTACATTCTGTGCACCGGCGTCATGCAAAGGCCCCGTTTCGAAGGGCCGGCCTACGCCGATGGATCATTGAAGGTCGGGCGACAACGCGCGCCCGCAAACGGCCGGCACGCGGGCGCGTGGCGGATCGGGGATGGCATGCCGTCGCGATGGCGGCCAAGACTTTGGGGACGACATCACCATGAAGAACCGCACAGAACTTCAGCACGCGGCCGAGTCCTATGACGCGGGAACAGTCAACCGGCGCACATTCTTGCGCCAAATGGCAGCCCTTGGCGTGACCACCGCCGTTGCCAACGTCATCGTCCAATCACCGCTGGGCGCTTCCAAAGCCCTTGCCGCCATTGCCGGCCCCGAAGAGCGCGCCTGGGCCTTGGCCAAGGAGATGGCGGCGAAGGCGGAAAAGAAGACGCTGACGCTCCTCATTCCCACAGGCTCCATCGGCAACATGACGCCCTATGTGGACAAATGGAAAAACGAACTGGGCATCACGCTGGAGTTCATCGAAGAGCCTGACGAGGTGGTCCACACCAAGGGCATGCAAGAGGCCGTTGCCAGAACGGGCCGCTATGACGTGATGATGCCCACCGCCATGTCCTATCCCGACTGGATCGACAGCGGCGTCATCTATGATCTGACGGACTGGGTGGAAGCCCACAACCCCGAACTCTTCAACGAAGACTATGGCGTTGTCTTTCCGGCCAGCCACCATGCGCAACTCTACAATGGCCGTGTGGCCGGCCTTTTGTGCGATGGCGATCAGATCACCCTGATTTGTCGTGGCGACCACATCGAGATGGCCGACAAGGCGAAGGCCTTTGCCGACACGCACGGCTATCAGCTCAGCACGCCACAGACGTGGAAAGAATACTACGACATCGCAAAATTCATGCATGATCCGGAGAACAATTTCTTCGGCAGCCTGGAGTACCGCTCGCGCTACTATGTGAAGTGGATGTTCATGCAGCGCTTGATGTCGAAGGGCAAACTCTACTTCGATGGCGACATGAACGCCACGTTCAACTCGCCCGAAGGCGAGGCGGCTCTGGAAGACATGCTGGCCATGAACGAGTATCTGCACCCCGATGCATTCTCGTTCACCTGGTCCTCCAACTACAACGCCTTCGGTCGCGGCGAAGGGTTCATGAACATCGTCTGGCCCTCGGGCTACAAGTATTCCATGAACCCGCAGACCGGGCCGGCCACCCACGGGAAAATCGCCGCCACGGTGATGCCGCGCGACACGCTGCCCAATGGCAAGTTGCTGCAGGCCGGGCTGTTTTGCTGGGGGTATGGCTATGCGGTGTCGAAGTATTCGGCCAATCCTGAGCTGGCCTACGCCTATGCGCAGTGGATGACATCGCCCACCATCTCGGCCGATGCGATTCCTTACCTTGGCGGATATTCAGACCCCTACCGCGCCAACCATATGCTGCAACCGACGGAACGGTTGGTGGAGACCTATGGCCGGCCGTATCTGGACACGCTCTACACCAACATGACCAACACGGTCCCGGATTTCTGTCTGCCTGGCGGGTTTGAGTATCAGGACGCCTTGGACAAAGAAATTCACGCCTGCATGACCGGCGCGAAGAGCCCCAAGGACGCGCTCAACGATGCCGAGCGCGCAGTGAACCGCGTCACCCGCCGCACCGGCAAAGACAAAGTGCAGGCGGCATGGCTGGCCCTTGCGAAAAACCTTGCCCCCGACATCAAAAGCGCGTCCGGCGCGGATCAATGGGCCTGATCTGACAGGCGTGAACGGCCGCGGCACCGCCCGCGGCCCCACCAGCGATCGGTGAAGGGGGACAGCGCGTGGACGCCCAAGTCGATACTTTGACACCCATAGGGGCACGGCAGGGAACGGCCCCTGCCGCCGCGCCGCCCCCGACACTGCGCAAGAAACGGGTCGGCCAGGTGCTGCTCGTGCCCGGCCAGATCATCTCACTGTTCGTGCTTGTGGTGCCGCTTCTTGTTGCCCTTTACATGAGCTTTACGGACTGGTCGCCCACGCGCGGCTCCCTTCTGTCGGCCGAATTCATTGGGATCTTTAACTACGAAGAACTCTTGATTTGGGACACGCGCTTTGTGGAAGCCGTCGTGCGCACGCTCGCCATGGCCGTCATCTGTCTATCGCTCGAGTTCTTGATCGGCCTTGGTCTTGCGGTTCTGTTCTTGCGCAACTTTCGCGGCAAATAGGTTCTGTTCTCGGCATTGTTGACGCCGATGATGGTGCGGCCCGTGGTGGTCGGCTACACGTTCTGGATGCTGTTCCAGTCGAACGGCCCCATCAACCAATTGATCGAGATGGTGGCTGGCGACGGCGCGGGTTTGGACTGGTTCCGCTCAGCACCCCTTGCCTTCACCACAGTCGTCGTCACCGAAGTCTGGCATTGGACGCCTCTTTTCTTCCTGATCTTGCTGTCCGGCCTCAATGCGGTGCCGGAAAATCCGATCCGCGCCGCCATCATCTTGGGGGCATCTCCGGCACAGGTGTTCTGGCGCGTGGTCCTGCCGATGCTGATGCCGGTGATTGTCATCGCGTTTGTGATCCGGGCGATGGAGATCGTCAAACTGTTCGACGAAGTCTTCATGCTGACACGGGGTGGGCCGGGATCATCCACCGAGACCATCAGCCTTTACATCTATAAGCTTGCTTTCAACGATTTTCAGCTCGCCTATGGCGCCGCGGCGGCCTTTCTGGTGCTCCTCGGCACGCTCTGTCTCGTCCACCTGTTGCTGACGCCTGTGCGCAGCCAACTCCTGGAGGCGCGGCACTGATGTTCTCCCGCCCGCTCAGCCTGCCGCTCGCGCTTCTTCTGGGCGCCATTGTCGTGGTCACGCTGTTTCCGATCTTTTGGATTGTCATGACAGCGCTCAAACCGCCGACGGACTGGAACGCTGTGCCGGCGATCTGGATCCCGTCCGACCCGACGCTGATCAACTTTGCAACGCTTTTCAACCCTGAGGCGCTGGGTGTTTATGGTGTGGGCGGCGTCTCTGAATCGGCCACCAAGGCGGTCTTCGGCTCACTCTTGACGTCCATCACCGCGACCGCGCTGTCGGTGGCCATCGGCCTTGCCGCGGCGATTGCGCTGTCGCGCTACACGACCAGCGGCAGGGCGACGCCGCTCATCATTCTCTCCGCCCGCATGTTTCCGCCGGCGGCCATTGCGGTGCCGTTCGTCATCATCTTCTCCAATACGGGCCTCATCGACACCTATACTGGACTGATTGCCATCTACGTCGCGGTAACACTGCCGTTCTCCACCTGGATGCTGAAGAGCTTCGTCGACGATGTGCCCCGTGAGGTGGAAGAGGCGGCCATGGTGGACGGCCGCTCCCGGTTTGCCGCGCACCTGTTCGTCACCGTGCCGCTGATCCGTGGCGGTCTGTTTGCAACGACGCTGTTCATCTTCATCTTGAACTGGTCGGAGTTTCTCTTCGCGCTGGTGCTATCTTACTCCAACATCGAGACCATTCCGGTGCGCCTTGCCAAGTATGTGACTGCAACGGCCGGGACGCTCTACGGCGTCCAGGCGGCACTGGCGGTCATCGCCATGGTGCCGCTGGTGATCGCAGGGGTCCTCATCCAAAACCACCTTGCCCGCGGGATGACGTTCGGGGCGGTCAAACGATGAGCCCGAAGCTTCAACTGCGCAACGTGTCGAAAACCTACGACGGTGATGTATTCGCCGTGAACGGGATCGACCTTGAGGTGAACGCTGGCGAGACGGTGGCGCTCCTCGGTCCGTCGGGCTGCGGCAAGTCCACAACGCTCAACATGATCATCGGGCTTGAAGAGCCGACCAGCGGCGACATCCGCATCGACGGACACTCGATTGTCGGCACGCCGCCAGGCGAGCGCAATGTGGGGCTCGTCTTCCAGGACTATGCCGTCTTCACCCATATGAGCGTTGAGAAAAACCTTGCGTTCGGCCCATCGGTGCGCGGGCTCCCCCGTGCCGAAATCAAGCGGAAAGTGGCGGCGGCTGCGGACCTTCTCGGCCTCACCCCACTCTTGCAAGAAAAGGCGGCGGGGCTGGGCGGTTCCCAGCTCCAACGGGTTGCCATTGCCCGCACGCTGGTGACCGAGCCCGACATTTTACTCCTGGACGAGCCCCTGTCCAACCTTGAGACCGAGGCGCGCCAAACCATGCGCCAGGAGCTGCGGCGGCTTGCCAAAGATGCCGGGCTGACAATCATTTACGTCACCCACGACCAGATCGAAGCGCTGTCGCTGGCCGACCGCGTGGCGGTGATGTCGAACGGCAAGATCAGGCAGTACGATGCGGTGGACACAGTCTACCACCGGCCGGGTCACACCTTCGTGGCAGGCTTCATCGGCTCACCGCCGATGAACCTCATCCGCGGCGCCATCCACCACAAGGGCGGTGCGCCCGTCTTCCGCCATGGCGCGGTGGATTTTCCGCTGCCGGAGGGGTTCGGCCATGCGGCCGATGGCACCCGCGCGATCCTCGGGATCCGCCCCGAGGCGGTCACCGTCGGCCCCTTTGGCGACGGTCTGCCGGCCGACATCGTGCTTGTGGAACCGCGCGGCCCCGACACGGTGGTGACGGCGAGTGTGGCGGATCTTGAGTTGACCGCGCTCGTTCCCTCCGCCGAAGCGCCGCTTGCCGACACACGGTCGACCCTTCGCTTCGACCCGGCGACATTCAGCCTCTTTCACAACGACACGGGCATCAACCTTGGGACAACCGGGGGAGAGGGCTGATGACGGCAATGCTCGCCCTTCGCGCCATCTCCAAGCGGTTTGGCAAAGTCGAGGCGCTGAAGGATGTGGACCTCACCGTGCCACGGGGCGCGTTCGTCGTTCTGCTTGGGGCGGCGGGCGCTGGGAAGACCACGACCCTTCGCATCATTGCAGGGCTCGACGAGCCCAACCAAGGCACGGTGGAGATCGACGGTCGCGACATCACACGCTTTGCGGCGAAGGATCGCGACGTTGCGATGATCTTCGACAACCTGGCGCTCTACCCCAACAAGACGGGCTTTCAGAACATTGCCCACCCGCTGAAGCTGCGCCGCCTCACCCGGGCGAAGATCCACGACCGCGTCCAGGCCATGTCGGCGACGCTCAGGATCGCGCACATCATGAACCGCCTGCCCAAGACCATGAGCGGCGGCGAACGCCAGAGGGTTGCCCTCGGAAGGGCTCTGGTGCGCGATCCTGCGCTGTTCTTACTGGATGAGCCGCTGTCATCGCTGGATGCAATGTTGCGCCTTGAGCTGCGCGCGGAGTTAAAGCGGCTTCAGCGTGAGAACGGCATGAGCTTTCTCCTCGCAACGCCCGACTTTGACGAGGCGCTCGCCCTTGCCGACACCATCGTGATGCTTGTGGACGGGCAGGTGCGCCAGGTGGCAGGCCCGCACGAGATCTACAACGCCCCGGCCGACCGCGACGTTGCCCGGTTTGTCGGCGCGCCGGCGATCAACCTCACCGCCGCCGAATATGATGCCGGCGATAGGGGCCGGCTGCGGCTCTTCGGCGCCGTGTTCGACGCGCCAGAGACCGTGCGCGCCACATTCGGCCGCTCGCAATCATTTCAGGCGGGGTTGCGGCCTGAGGACATTGCTGTGGCGCCCGCCGATGCGGGGCCGGCAAAGGGCACCATCAGCGACATCGAAAAGCTAGGGATCCGGGCCGCCCTCACCATCGAGACCGCCACCGATGCGGTGCGGGTCACCGTGCCGGCGGTGGAGGGCGAAAACCACAGCGTGGGCGACCACGTTGCGGTGCTGCCGAAGCTCGATCGGGTGCACGCCTTCGATGCCGACAATGGCTGCCGGATTGGTTGAGGCACGTTTTGGGGAAGACCATGGACATCAAACGCATCCGAACCACGTGCCCGCGCGACTGCTATGACGCTTGCGGCATGGTCGCTGCCGTCAAAGACGGCGTGGTCAAGAAGATCCTTGGCGATCCGGACCATCACATTGCCCGCGGTGCGCTCTGCGGCAAGTGCGCCATTGCCTATAACGGGGCCTGGCGCAGCGACAAACGGCTGACGACGCCGCTGTTGCGCACGGGGGCCAAAGGCGAAGGCGCGTTCCAGCCGATCCCCTGGGAAGCGGCCCTTGAGGCCATCGCCGAGCGGCTGACACCGCTCCTCGATAAGGGGCGCAACCAAAGTATAGTCCACGCCCACTATACAGGCACTGTTGGGCTGATTGCGGGGTGGTATCCGCTGCGCTTCTTCAGCCACATTGGCGCGACGGAGATCGACCCCGACACGGTGTGCAACAAGGCCGGGCATGAAGCGCTCGGCCTGATGGTGGGCGATAGCCTGGACGGGTTCGACCCTGAGACCGCGAAGGACGCGGCAACCATCCTGGTGTGGGGCGGCAACCCCTCCCACGCAGCGCCCCACCACAACAAACACTTCCTGCGCGAGAGTGGTGCGCAGGTATTTGTGATCGACCCTATCACCACCGATACGGCGGCCGGCGCCACCCACCTGAAGCTGCGCCCGGGCACTGATGCCGCCCTCGCCTTCGGTCTGCTGCATGTGGCAAAGGCCCATCAACTCATCGACCGTGCGTTCATCAACGCCCATGTGCACGGGTTCGACGAGATCGAGAGCGCCATCGACGCGGCCGACCCAAAGACAACACAGGCGCGCACAGGCGTTCCGGCCGACCTCATCGTTGAGGCGGGGCTTGCCTATGCGAAGGGTCCGTCCATGATCTGGCTCGGCCAGGGAATGCAGCGCACCACCCGCGGCGGCAATGCCTTTCGCGCCATCATCGCCCTCGTTGCCGGGACGGGGCAGATGATGAAACCCGGCACAGGCTATTCCTATATGTCAGGCCCGGGCACGCGTGGGATCGATATGGACGCGGTCATCGCCGCCGACATTGCCCGCGGTGGGGCCAGCGTCAGCCACATGGACCTTGCCGCAACGCTTGCCGATCCGGCCCGCACAGAAACGTTCTTCACCTGGAACTGCAACCCGATGGCCTCCTCGCCCGATCAGGCGTTGCTGCGGCAGGCGCTGGGGCGGGACGATCTGTTCACGGTCGTGACGGATTTGTTCATGACCGATACTGCGGCCTATGCCGACATCATCTTGCCGGCGGCGAGCTTCCTGGAATTCGATGACATTGTCGCCCCCTACTTCCAGCACACTCTGTCGGCACAGGTGAAGGTGGAGGAGCCGGCCGGCGAGGCGCTCCCCAACCAGGAGATCTTCCGCCGTCTTGCCAAGACCATGGGCCTTACCGAACCGCTCTTGTTCGAGAGCGATGAAGATCTGCTGGACCGTATCCTGGCCATGACACCGTTTCAGGGTGGGTTTGCCGACCTCGCCGCGGCCGGCACCGTGCGCCTTTATGAGACGCCGCGGATGCAGTTTCCGGACGGGATCCCCACTGCCTCAGGCAAGATCGAAGTGGCCTCGGACGCGGCGGTGGCGATCGGGCTGCCGCGCACGCCAGAACCCCATGCCGACGCACCGACCGGTGGGGGCAAATTGCGCATCCTGTCGCCCGCCTCGGCCTGGCAAATGAACTCCAGCTACGCCAACGATGCGGGGATCGAGGCGCAGATCGGCCCGCTCGCCGTCCTGCTGCACCCCGACGATGCGCTCGCCATGGCCATTGACGATGGCGAGGAGGTGGTCCTGTCCAACGAGGCCGGCGCGCTGCCGCTGCGGGTGGAGATCAGCGAGCGGGCACAGCCGGGGATGGGCATTGTCTATAAAGGCCGCTGGCCTGGGCTAGAGCGTGCCAGCGCCAACATCAACGTCCTGCACAAAGGCCGCAAATCCGACATTGGGGAGGCCACCTGCGTCCACTCCATGGAGGTGAGCCTGACGCGCAGAGAGGCGGCCGAGTGATGATGCGCGATGTTGCCATCATCGGAGCTGGGCCGGTGGGGCTGTTTGCGGTGTTTGCGTGCGGCCAATTGGGCATGACGTGCGCTGTGGTGGATGCGTTGGCGGACCCTGGCGGACAGCTGACCGCGCTCTACCCGGAAAAACCCATCTATGACATTCCGGGCCGCCCTGCCGTCCGTGCCGACGCGCTGGTGGCAGACCTTCTTGCCCAAGCCGCCCCCTATGCGCCCCACTACCACTTGGGCGTCAGCGCCACAGCGCTTTCGCAGGATGGCAACGGCCACTTTCGCATCACTTTGTCGAGCGGGGAGACGCTTGCCGCAAAGGCCGTGATCCTTGCCGCAGGTGCGGGTGCGTTCGGGCCAAACCGCCCTCCCCTCGACGGGATCGAGGCGTTCGAAGGCGTCAGTGTTTTCTACCACGTTGCCAAGCGCGACAGGTTTGCCGGCAAGCGCATTGTGATTGCGGGGGGTGGCGACAGCGCGGTGGACTGGGCGCTGTCGCTGGCCGACGTCGCCGCCCATGTCACCGTCGTCCACCGGCGCGAGGCGTTTCGGGCCCATCCCGCCAACGTCGCCGCCATGGGCAGCCACGACACCATCACCGTGATGACGCCCTATCAGCTCACCGCCCTGCACGGTGCCGGCAGCGCGCTCCAGGCCGTCGACATTGCACGCGTGGGCGGTGGGACCACGCGGCTGGAGGCGGATGCGCTGATTGCCCTTTACGGGTTGGCGAGCGATCTCTCCCTCCTTGCCGATTGGGGCCTTCTGATTGACGGCAAGCGCATTCCTGTCGCCGCCGCCACCACCGCCACCGCGCGCGACGGCGTTTATGCCATTGGCGATGTGGCCACCTACCCCGGCAAACTCGACCTCATCCTCACAGGGTTTGCCGAGGCGGCTGTGGCCGCACACGAGGCTTACGCCCGCGTGTTCCCCGGCAAGCCCCTTCGTTCCGAATACTCCACAACGCGCGGCGTGCCGGGTTTGGCCACCGCAACTGCTGCTTGAGAGCTTGAGACATGCGCATCCTCGTCTTCCAACACGTCGACGTCGAACACCCCGGAATCTTTCGCACGTTCTGGCACGAGGCTGGCATCGCATGGGATGCTGTGGAGGTCGACGCTGGCGAGCTGATCCCGCCGCTGGACCCTTACGATCTCCTCGTGGTGATGGGCGGGCCTATGGATGTGTGGCAAGAGGGCGAGCACCCGTGGCTGGTTGCCGAGAAGGCGGCCATACGGTCCTGGGTGCATGGGTTGAAGCGGCCCTATCTCGGGGTGTGCCTCGGCCATCAGCTTCTTGCCGAGGCCATCGGCGGGACAATCGGTCCTGGCACGACGGAGGTGGGGATCACGCCCATTGCGTTGACGGCCGAAGGGCGCGCCGACCCTTTGCTGAAGGGCCTTGATGAGCCGCTCGACACCTTCCAGTGGCACAGCGCTGAAGCCTCCAACCTTCCTGCCGAGGCGGTGGTGCTTGCCGGCAACGGGGCCTGTGCCATCCAGGCGCTGCGCTACGGTGCGGCCTACGGCCTTCAGTTCCACGTGGAGATCACGGACCAGACCATTGCGGACTGGCACGCCATCCCCGCCTACGCCGCCTCCCTTCGCGAGGCCCTTGGCCCTGATGGACTGTCGCGGATTGAAACCGACACCACCCAACGTCTTGCGGCCTTCAACCGGACAGCCCGCACCATCAACGACAACCTGATGCGCCTTGTCGCCGCGCACCTGGCGCCGACGCCGTAACGAGAGGGACTGCCGCCATGCTGGACACAATCAATCTCGCCAAACTGCCCGATCTGATGCCGACGCTCTGCCTGTCGGACCGCCCGTCGTCGGAGGCTTTTGCCGAAAAGGTCAAAGATGCCGGGTTCGAATACTTGCGATTTGAGTTTGCGGACATGGCCGGGCTGTCGCGGGGCAAGACGATCCCGGTCTCTCATGTGGCCTCTTACATGCGTTCCGGCCTCAACCTTTACGGGGGGACGGTGGCGCTGGACAGCTATTCCATCCCGGTGCGAGGCTCCGGCTACAACGAGGAAATGAACTATCAGGACTGCGTGCTTGTCATCGACGAAGACACGCTGTCGCCTGTGCCATGGTTGGAGAAGACCGGCCGCGTCATCTGCGACACCATGTGGTACGACGGCAAAGCGCAGATGGCGACACCGCGTCTCCTTTTGAAGAAGATGCTGAATGTTGCGAAATTCATGGGTTACACCGTGAAGATGGGCCACGAGTACGAGTTCTACGCTGTCGATGCGCAGACCCGTGCTCCCATCTTCGGCGGCCAGCCCATCTTCGTCACCGCCCGCACCCACGAGCATCCAGCGGTGCAAGATCTCATCGAAATCCTGCAAGCAAGCGACATTGACATCATCACCTACAATGTCGAGCACGGCCCTGGGCAGATCGAGATCAATTACTCAGCCCTTGATGGTGTGGCGGCGGCCGACCGGGCGTTCGTCTTCAAGAACACGGTCAAAGAATTCATGAAGACGAAGGGGATGCTCGCCACCTTCATGACCAAGCCTTACAAGGGGATCTCGGGCAGTTGCTCCCACTTCCACGTGTCGCTGCTGGATGCCGAGACGGGCGAGAACGCCTTCCTCCAAGCCGACCGGGAGGATGGGATGAGCGCGCTGATGCAGTCCTTCGTGCAAGGCATTTTGGACCATGCGCGGGCGGCCCAGGCCATCTGGAACCCGACGCCCAACTGTTATCGCCGCATCCGTCCGCGCACCTATGCGCCCTCGAACATCTCCTGGGGTGTGCAGGACCGTTCGGCGAGTGTGCGGGTCAAGGCGAGCCGCGACCAATCCCAGCACCTTGAGGTGCGCGTCCCTTCGGCGATGGCAAACCCTTACCTCACCGCTGCCTCGACCATTGCAGCGGGCCTCCTAGGGGTGGCGCAAAATCGCGAGCTCATGCCCTCGGCCTCAGGGCCGAAGGAGGACGATGACCGCTTTGAAAAACTGCCCACCTCCATCGAGGACGCGCTGGAGGCCTTGGAGGCGGACGTCGCGCTGCGCGAACTGTTGGGCGAAGAGTTCGTCAAGGTCTACCTCACCATGAAATGGCAGGAGACCTATCGGCTGCGTGACGAAATCCCACCGGCCGAAACGGCTGAATACTTCGAGCTTTACTGATGAGCGCCGTGTCGGCGGTGAGCGAAGTGGCGGACGGCCAGCTCGCCTCGCCGGCGGACTGGTCGGTGGCTGAGCTGGGCGCCGCCTTTCGCGATGGCACTGTGTCGCCGGTTGCGGTGGCAGATGCGGCGCTGGCGCGGATCGACGCCTTCGATGACACCGTCAACGCCTTCGTCTTCCAGGACCGTGACACGACGATGGCAATGGCAGCAGCCTCCGAGGCACGCCACGCGAAGGGCGCACCGCTCGGCCCGCTCGACGGGGTGCCCACATCCATCAAGGACCTTGCGCCGGTGGCAGGCTGGCCGTTGCAAAGGGGCTCGCGCGCGCTCTCGGCCACTGAGCCCGCGCCTGCCGATTCCCCGCCGGTCGCAAGGCTGCGCGAGGCGGGTGCGGTGTTCATCGGCAAGACGGCAACGCCTGAATCGGGCACACGCATTGTCACCCGCAGCGAGGTTCATGGCCTCACCTGCAACCCTTATGGGCTCTCCAAGACGCCGGGCGGCTCGTCAGGCGGCGCGGCGGCGGCCCTTGCGCTCAGCATGGGAACGCTCGCCCTTGGGACCGACGGGGCAGGCTCCATCAGGATCCCGGCTGCGTTCTGCAACCTGTGCGGCCTGAAGCCAGGGTTTGGCCGCGTGCCATCGGCCCCTCCGTCGATCTTCATGCCCCACTCCGTGGTCGGGCCGATGGCGCGCCGGGCTGCCGATGTGGCGGCCATGGCGGCGGTGATGTCGGGCGCAGAGCCGCGCGACCCATATGCATGGCCGGTGCCCTTCGACCCTGAAGCGGCACGTCCGGCCCCCCTCACAGGCATGCGCATCGCGCTCTCACCGACGCTTGGCACCAACGGCACACCGGACTCCGCAACACTCCACGCCCTCCGCACGGCGGCAAGGGCCGTGGAGGTGGCAGGCGCCACCGTGGAGGATGCGGACCCCCACCTTCCATGCGATCCGTACGAGCCGTTCATGGTGTTTTGGGAAGCGACGTACGCGGGCTTTCTGGACAGCTACCCTGAGGACGCACAGGCCCTGATGAGCCCGCTCATCCATGAGATTGCGGCGCGGGGCCGGCGGATCGACATTCTCACCTACCATCGCGCCCTCGGCCAGCGCGTCGCCATTGCTGCGGCCATGCGCGCGTTCTACCAGAACTATGACGCGGTCCTTGCCCCCGTCATGCCTTCCGCGGCCTTTGACGTCTCGGCCGAAGCGCCGGAGGGCGAAGTGGCCGATGATTGGCGCTGGTGCCCCTTCACCTACCTTGCCAACATGACTGGGGAACCGGCGGTCTCGATCCCAACTGCCTTTACCGAGGATGGCCTTCCCCTCGGCGTCCAACTGATGGGGCCCTCCGGCAGCGACGAGACGCTTTTGCGCGTGGCCGCGGCCGTTGAGCCCCACCTTGGCGTTGTGGCGACCCGGCCATCGCTGCTGGCATCAAGGGCGCGGACATGATGATCACCGTGCGGCTTCCCGATGGCTCGGCGCGCACGCTGGATGCGCCGGCCGGCCTGTCGGTGATGGAGGTTCTGCGCGAGGCGGCGCTGATCGACGGGGAGTGCAATGGCTCCCTTGCCTGCGCCACCTGCCATGTGTGGGTGGACGCTGCCTTTGCCGACCGCCTAGCCGAGCCCTCCGACGGTGAGGAGGACATGTTGGACGTTGCCTTTCATCTGCAGCCAAACTCGCGCCTTTCCTGCCAGATCACTGTGGGGGATGCGACGGACGGCCTGGTGGTGACCATTCCCCACAAGACGGCGGACACTGAGGTCGTCTGATCGGTCACCGCCAAATTGATCATGATGAATTCTCCCTCTAGCCTGGGCCGGTCGGTGCGGCGAGAAGGAGCACATGAATGGCGAACGGTGAGGGCTCCTCGGCACGGCTGCGAAGACCGGCGCAGGTGGCAGAGGCGATCAAGTCGCTGATCGTTGAAGGGGGCCTGCGGGCGGGCGATCGGCTGCCCACCGAGGCCGAGTTGATCGACCGCTTCCAGAAGGCGAAGAGCACCGTCCGCGAGGCGATGCGGATCTTGGAGGCGCAGGGCATTGTCACCACACGCAGTGGCCCGGGGGGCGGCACGTTCGTGGCGGCGGTGTCGTCCGAACGCGCCAGTGCGTTGTTGGCCAACTACTTTTACTTCCAGAACCTGAGCATCGAAGAGGTATACGAGGTCCGGCGCGCCCTGGAGCCCGAACTGGCCGCCTCCCTTGCCGGCCGTCTGACAGACCTTCAGCTGGACGACCTGGAGGCGATCCTTGAGCGCTATCCCGCGGCGCCGAAAACCGCTGAGGAGGAGCGCGAGCACCACGTTGCGTCCCTGCGCTTCCACGGAAAGCTTGCCGAGATCGCCGACAACCAGCTGCTCGGCTTCATCATCGGCTTCATTGCGAAGATTTTGACCGACCTCACCGTCTACCGTCACCTTTATAAGGCGCCGAACGAAGCCCTCTGGCGCGAGGGGCGCGAGCACCAAAGGGCGCTCCTGGCTGCCTTGCGGTCCGGCAACGCCCGCGCGGCCCGCCAGGTGATGCGCTCCCACATGACAACGGCTCAACGGCTGATGGAGGCGCAGGCGGCTGAGGTGGGCAAGCGCTTCATCGCCTGAACCCGCACATATGGCGCCCTCAGGCGGCGCCTGCCGGATCGGTGGCGGCCGGGCCGCCAGTTCGCGCCCAATTCCTCGTCACAATCGCGAAATCTTGCCAATTGCACGGGCAGAGGGAGAAAATTTCGAGCAAATTTATCATGAGAAATTGACAGCTGAATTTATCATGATCAATCTGTACGCGGCATAACTGGAGAGGTGGACACGCATGGCGCACTTCCGATGGACCCGCCGCGCTGCGTTGGCTGTGGGGCTCGCCCTTGCAGCGACAATCGGCACCGGCGCGCCTTTGAGCGCACAGACCCCGCCCGGGGTTCTCATCATCGGGCAGATCGCAGAGCCCAAATCGCTCGACCCGGCCGCAGTCACCGCGGTGAACGACTTCCGCATCCTCATGAACGTCTATGACGGGCTGGTGCGATACAAGTCAGGCACGCTGGAGGTGGAACCCTCGCTGGCGACTTCGTGGGAGATTTCCGACGATGGCACCGTCTACACCTTCACGCTGCGCGAGGGTGTCACCTTCCACGATGGCAGCCCGTTCAATGCCGAGGCGGTCAAGTTCAACTTCGACAGGATGTTGAATGAGGATCACCCCTTCCACGACACAGGGCCGTTTCCCCTCGCCTTCTTCTTCTCAGCCATTGAGAAGACCGAGGTGGTGGACGACCGCACCGTCCGCTTCACGCTGAACGCACCCTATGCGCCGTTCCTGTCCAACCTGGCCTACCCGACGGGGCTCATTGTCTCGCCTGCCGCGGTGGAACAGCACGGGGCCGACTTCGGGCGCAATCCCAGTGGAACGGGGCCGTTCCGGTTCGGCGAATGGCGTTCCAACGAGGCGGTGATTGTCGGCGCGAACGCTGAGTACTGGGATGGTGCGCCCTCGCTCGAAGCGGCTGTCTTCAGGCCCATCACCGATGCCAACACCCGCACGGCTGAAATGCTTGCCGGGGGCATCGACCTGATGGTCGAGGTGCCGCCTGTGGCGCTGTCGGAGTTTCAGGGAGATGGCTTTACGGTGCACGAACAGGCCGGGCCGCACCTGTGGTTCCTGATCCTCAACACCAAGGAAGGCCCGTTTGCCGACGTGCGCGTGCGCCAGGCGGCGAACTACGCCATCAACAAACAGGCCATCGTGGAGGACGTTTTGGAAGGCACTGCCGAAGTGGCAGCCGGCCCCACGCCGCCCGCCTTCGCTTGGGCCTTTAACGAAGCGCTGGAGCCCTACCCTTACGACCCCGAAAAGGCGCGCGCCTTGATCAAAGACGCTGGCGCGGAAGGTGCCGAACTCACCTTTTATGTGACGGAAGGCGGGTCGGGAATGCTCGATCCCGTTGCCATGGGAACGGCCATGCAGGCTGACCTCGCTGCCGTCGGTTTCGACGTCAACATCGAAACCTATGAGTGGAACACCTTCCTCGGCCAGGTGAACCCTGGCTTGGAAGGCAAGGCCGACATGGCGCAGATGGCGTGGATGACGAACGATCCAGACACCCTGCCCTACCTTGCCCTGCGCAGTGCCGCCTTCCCCGACAAGGGCGGCTTCAACTCCGGCTACTACGCCAACGAGACGGTGGACGAACTCCTGGAGGCCGCGCGTGCCAGCACGGACCAGGACGAGCGCGCCCGCCTCTACAAACAAATGCAGGAGATTGTGCAAGAAGACGCGCCCTGGGTCTTTGTCGCGAACTGGAAACAAAACGCTGTGTCCAACGACCGCGTCGAAAACTTTGCCCTGGAGCCCTCTTTCTTCCTGCTCTTGAAAGACGTCGTGAAGAACTGACGACCACGCAGAACGCCGGCCTTGTGCCGGCGTTCTTGCTTGACGGCCCACGTACAGCTTGCCCCTTGCCGTGTGCCCTAGGCGTTGAACGGGAGCGAACATGACACGCTACATCCTCAAGCGCCTCGTCTCGGCCGTGCCTGTGCTCCTCGGGATCACGGTGATCGTCTTCCTGATCATGGCTCTGATCCCCGGTGACCCTGCAACGGCCATCCTCGGCAGCTATGCAACGCCCGAAAACGTCGAAAAGCTGAACCGCGATCTCGGCCTCGATCAGCCGCTGGTGGCCCAATACTTCATCTGGCTCGGCAATTTGCTTCAGGGGGACCTCGGCCAGTCCTTCGCACTGAACCGGCCGGTGCTGGACGAGGTATTGGAGCGCTTCACAGCAACCCTTCTTCTTGCCGGGACCGCGTTCGTCCTGTGCTCCGTCCTTGGGATTGCGGCCGGCGTCATCTCCGCGGCCAACCAGTATGGAGTGGCCGACAAGGCGATCACCTTCGTCGTGCTCCTCGGCATCTCCATCCCCTCCTTCTTCCTCGGGATGATGATGATCTTGCTGTTTGCGGTGAACCTTCGGTGGTTTCCCGTCTCCGGCATGTGGCCCATCTTCGGCGATCGAACGCTTGGTGTGTTGTTGTCCCACCTGGCAATGCCTGCCATCGCGCTCGCCGTGGTGGCAACGGGCGTGGTGGCACGGCTCGCCCGCTCGGCCATGCTTGAGGTACTGCGGCAGGACTTCATCCGCACCGCGCGGGCAAAGGGGGTGTCAGAGCGCGGCGTCATCTGGCGCCATGCCCTCAAGGCGGCCATGGTGTCCATCATCCCCGTCCTCGGCATCCAGGCAGGCTTCGTCCTGTCGGGCGCGGTCTATATCGAGATCGTCTTCCAGTGGCCTGGGATCGGGCGGATGCTGGTCGATGCGATCCTGAAGCGCGACATCCTCCTCGTCCAAGGGGGCGTGGTGTTCGTTGCGGCCTGCTACGTGCTCTTCAACATTGCGGTCGACGTTGCCCAAAGCCTGCTCGACCCGAGGATCAAAGCATGAGGGCCTTCCTCACGCTCCTTGCCCGCAACCGGCTTGCCCTTGGCGGGCTCATCGTCATGTCGCTGGTGGTGGTGCTGGCGATCATCACCCCCCTGTTGCCCCTTGCCGACCCCGACGCGACGGCAACGGCGGACCGTTTCAAGAAACCTCTGGAGGACGGCTTTCTCCTCGGCACCGATCACCTCGGACGCGATCTCCTGTCCCGCCTGTTGTGGGGGACGCAGCTCTCGCTCGCTGTGGGGTTTGCGGCTGCGGTGCTGGCAGCAACCATCGGCGCTGCCATCGGCATCATCGCCGGATACTATGGCGGGCGGACGGACAACATCATCATGCGCGGCGTCGACATGTTGATGGCGTTTCCCTACATCCTCCTCGCGCTCGCCATTGTTGCTGCGCTCGGCCCCGGGCTGATGAACGCACTCATTGCCGTCGCCGCGGTCAACGTGCCGTTTTTTGCCCGCAACATCCGCGGCGTGACGGTAAGCATTGCCAACAAGGAGTTTGTGGACGCAGCCCGCCTGTCGGGCATGTCGGATGCGCGCATCATCGTGACGGAGGTTCTGCCCAACGTCGTTCCGGTGATCGTGATTGCCATGTCCACCACCATCGGCTGGATGATTTTGGAGACGGCGGGCCTTTCCTTCCTCGGTCTCGGCTCGCAACCGCCCCAGGCCGACCTTGGCTCCATGCTGGGCGAGGCGCGTTCGGCGCTGATCACCAATCC
>JBCDCF010000006.1:0-19256 GCA_039182345.1 Pseudomonadota bacterium | reverse complement strand
TCCTGCGCACGGTCGAGGGGGCAGACGAGGATGGCATCGTCAGCCGCCACAATCGCCAAATCTTCAACGCCAAGCGCAATCACATCGGCGCGGCCGCCGACGATGAGCGAGTTCTTGGAATCCACCACCGTACCCTTGCCGCGCACGGCATTGCCGGCCTCATCCTTGTCCAGCGTTTCCCAGTAGGCGCGCCAGGAGCCGACGTCCGACCAGCGGCAGGAGATGGGCGCAACGGTCTCCTTCTTGGTGCGCTCAAACAGGGCGTAGTCGATGGAAATGTCGGGCGCCTTTGCGTAGGCGTCCTGGGGCAGGAGACTGGCGGTGTTGGTGCTTGATGCCCCTGCCACGGCTTCGCGCGCGGTGCGGCTGACGGCCGGCGCGGTCTCGTCCAATTCATCCAGAACGGCCTGGGCGCTGAAGGCGAAGAAGCCGGCGTTCCAGTAATAGTCGCCATCGGCCACCATGCGGGCGGCCTCTTCCATGGGCGGCTTTTCCACAAAGTTCGCAACGCCGCGCACAAGCCCCTCCCCGGACCCGTTGCTGGCGCCCTTGATGTAGCCATAGCCCGTTTCGGGGTAGGTAGGGACAACGCCGAAGGTGACCATCTTGCCGTCCTTAGCAGCTGCAAAGGCAGCCTCCAGCGTCTCAAAATAGGACGGATCGGTGGTGATGAGGTGGTCCGACGGCAAGACGAAGAGAATGGCCTCAGGATCACGCGTCACAAGGGCCTGGGCCACGGTGGCAATGGCGGGCGCGGTGTTGCGACTGCACGGCTCCACCACAACGGTGGCGTCGGCAACGTTGATGGCGTCCAGCGCATCGTCCACCTGAAAGCGGTCGTTCTCACCGCACACCACCCAGGGCTGAGCCATATCGGGCAGACCCGCATGACGCTCCACCGTGCGCTGGAACAGGCTCTTGTCGCCGTGCATGGGCAGAAACTGCTTGGGCTTGTCGGAACGCGACAAAGGCCACAGCCGTGTGCCACGGCCGCCAGCGAGAATGACGGGATAAACGGTCATGGAACTCCATCCGCACGTTCGCGAGGATGCGCACCGGTAACAGACGTCCCGCGCGCGCGCTACAACGTTGTGGTGTGGATCAGACCCGAAACAACCTGATGGATGCGTTTGTGCACCAGTACCGCCGCCGGTCGGGCGTGATGAGTGAACCGCAGTGACGAGCGCTTACACCACATCGGGCATGATGGCGGCTGGCCGCACCCTCACAAGGCTTTGGCTTGCACGGCCCTTGCGGCCACAGCCTCAGTAAAGGTCGAAGCCGAAGCGGTAGGTGATGCCGACGCCGACCGCAAACTCGTCCTCGTTGCCGGCCTTCACGATGGGGCTGTCGGCCGCATCGCCCACAAAGCGCGTGTAGGCAGCGCGGCCGTGGAGGATGATGCTGTCGGTCAAGGAGTAGGAGGCAACGGCGGCAACGCCCACGTCCTTAAAGCCTGCGTCGGGGTCGAACGCTGGCAGGGACACCGCTGTCGCCGTGGTCTTGAAGTAGGTGTCCATATAGTCGTCTGAGGCAAGGCTCACCCGTGGGCCGCCGCGGATCTGCAGGCGCGGCCAGGGGTTGGTGATGAGGTCGAGGCCGGCATTGGCCACAAAGCCCGAGTGGCCGAAGAACCCGTAGCGCACCTCAGCAAAGGCGCGGAACATGCCGTGCTGGACGGCAACACCTGGACCCAGCTCGATGGCGGTGTCCACGTTGGCAACGCCGCGCAGGTAGCTGGCATCGGACTGGGAGCGGTCACCGACAATGTTGAAGGACGGGTAGATGGAAATTGCCTTGGTCTTGCCCGTCACCACCTCGCCCAGCACCGGAAGGCGCAGGAATTTCAGGTTGGCGATGGGGTAAGGCTGGATCAGGTATTTTCGTGAAGAGGGAAACTTGGGCTCAAGCTGACCGCCGATCCCAAGATCGATGATGATGTCACGGGGTTCGCTCGCCGGGTCATCGGCGACGTCGTCAGCCGCTAAGGCCGGTGAGACACCAAAGGCAACGGCCGCGATGGCGACCGCGCGAACAAGGCAACGCAACACTCTTCACCCCCACCGCTCGATGCCCACAAGTAGCTGACGATCTTTGCCGTTTTTTCAACGACATCTCGCCAAACCGGGCGTGTAGGGGAACGCTTCAGGCGTCGAACGTGTTGGAAAAGGCACACATGGGATCGACCCGGCGGGCCACACCCGCCGGTGACCTGCCTGACGCCGGTGAAGGATCAAAAGGGCCGGCCCGATCCCGACGAATCACCGTCAACACCACAAGGACGACGATTGTGTCAGTAGAAAAAACTGCGACGGGCGCCCGCCAGGGCGGCCCTAGCAAGCGTACCCTTTACATCCTCATCATCAGCCTTGCCGCCGCGGTGGTGCTGGCGTTTGCCGCCTACACCTTCGTGTTCGTGGAAGAGGATGGCAGCCTGACGGGCCCCTTGCCCACGGTGGAAGGCACGACGGGGACGAGCCCTGCCGCCGAAAGCCCCGCAACCGCGGCGCCGGCGACAGCCAACCCTGAGGCGACGAGCCCGACGACCACAAGTCCTGCGACGACGGGCACCGACACCACGAGCCCGGCCACCACAAGTCCAGCGACCACGAGCCCGGCCACCACAGACCCCGTTCAGTGATGGGTCGTCAGGACACCTGATCGGCAGCAACGACGAGGAGTTCGCGCATCTTCTGACGCAGCTCCTCGTCGGACACCATTGAGGGGTCGAGGTCTGCCCTCACCTTGCGGAAAACATCCTCATCCCCAGGCTCGTCGAAGTCGGCGCGCACCACCTCTTTGGCGTAGGCGGCTGCGTCATCGCCGGATTTGCCCAGCTTTTCGGCCACCCACTCGCCCAGAAGGCGGTTGCGGCGGGCCATGGCCTTGAAGCGCAACTCCTCATCGTGGGCAAAGCGTGATTCGTAGGCTCTTTCGCGTTCCTCAAAAGTCGTCATCACACCCTTCCCGTTGACGCCCTCCATTGGCGCCGTTGACTTAGTCGCTCGATGCACCGAAATCAACGCAGCGGACGGCGACCATTGTGGCACTGCGAAGGATCAGATAGCGTTTTTGCCGACCGCGCACGCTGGCCGCGCCTCCCACAGCGCGGTGGCGCCGGTTCTGGGCCCTGGCCCAAAGCGGCGTGGAATTGACGATTGTCCCTGTAACAGCCCATCCGGACCGGCCTTTATGAACCGTCGCCGCCGCATCTACGAAGGCAAAGCCAAGATCCTTTACGAGGGGCCCGAGCCAGGCACCCTGGTTCAGCACTTCAAGGATGATGCCACGGCGCACAACGCCCGCAAGCACGAAATCGTGGACGGCAAAGGCGTCCTCAACAACCGGATTTCAGAGTACATTTTCAACAACTTGAATGAGATGGGCATCCCCACCCATTTCATCCGACGCCTCAACATGCGCGAGCAGCTCATTCGCGAGGTGGAGATCATTCCCCTTGAGGTGGTGGTGCGCAATGTGGCCGCCGGCTCGCTCGCCAAGCGCCTGGGGATCGACGAGGGCCAGCCCCTGCCCCGCTCCATCATCGAATTCTACTACAAGAACGATGAGCTGGATGACCCGATGGTCACCGAGGAGCACATCACCGCCTTCGGCTGGGCCACCCCCCAGGAGCTTGATGACATCATGGCCCTTTCGGTCAGGGTCAATGACTTTCTGGCAGGCCTTTTCCTCGGCGTCGGCATCCGTCTTGTGGATTTCAAGATCGAGTGTGGACGGCTGTGGGAAAACGACATGATGCGCGTGGTGGTGGCTGACGAGATCAGCCCAGATTCGTGCCGTTTGTGGGACATCAAGACCAACGACAAGATGGACAAGGACCGCTTTCGCAGGGACATGGGCGGCCTCCTTGAGGCCTATCAGGAGGTGGCCCGCAGGCTCGGAATCATGCCTGAACAGGAACGCCCCGTTGTCACGGGCCCGACGTTGGTCCAGTAAGGCCGCGCTCCTTTTCTCGCACACGGGACCGACGCGACAATGGCCATCAAGGCACGGGTGATTGTGACGCTGAAGCCGGGGGTCCTCGATCCACAAGGCAAGGCCATCGAAGGGGCGTTGTCGGACCTTGGATTCGACGGTGTCGGCACGGCGCGCCAAGGCAAAGTCATCGACCTCACCCTTGACGAGGACGACGTCGAGGCGGCCCATGCTGCGGTGACGAAGATGTGCGAAGACCTCCTCGCCAACACGGTGGTGGAGCGCTACCAGATCACCCTGGAAAGCTGATCGCGGCCCATGCGCTCAGCCGTCATCGTCTTCCCAGGCTCGAACCGCGAACATGACGCGGCGCGTGCCATCACCCTTGCCGGCGGCAAGCCGCCCCACATGGTGTGGCACACCGACACCGAGCTTCCTGCCGTCGACCTGGTGATGCTGCCAGGCGGCTTTGCCCATGGGGACTATCTGCGGGCAGGGGCAATGGCGGCGCGCTCGCCCGTCATGCGCGCTGTGGCCGACCATGCCGGGCGCGGCGGCCTGGTCCTTGGTGTGTGCAACGGCTTTCAGGTTCTGACAGAAGCGCGCCTGTTGCCCGGCGCCTTGATGCGCAATGAGGGTCTCACCTTCCTGTGCAAACCCGTGCGGCTGAAGGTAGAAGCGCGTACGGCCTTCACCGCCCTTTACGACCGCGGCGATGAAATCGTGGTTCCCGCCGCCCATCATGACGGCAACTACCGCGCCGACACGGCCACGCTGAAACGCCTTGAAGACGAAGGCCGCGTGGTGGTGCGCTACACCCACAACCCCAACGGATCCGCCAACGACATTGCTGGCATCGTCAACGAGGCGGGCACGGTGATGGGGCTGATGCCCCACCCGGAAAACGCTGTGGAGCCCATCCATGTCAGCCGCGACGGCCTTGCACTGTTTGAAAGCCTCGTCGCCGTCGCCCGCTAAGCGATCCTGCGTCGGGCCAGACCCGGGCCGGGCAAACCAACCCGCTCACTCATAGACGCGTTTCGGCTTTGGGGGTGGGCTTTGTCCACCACAAGATCTGCGGCCTGTGCACCATGCGGGTCGCCACAACAGGCTCGCGCAACGGTGCGCCGATACAAGGACTGCGCAGTATCTTCAGCGGCCTCGTGCCCGCTCGCAGACCAATGGAGTCGGCCGTGCCCGATGGACACAAGCGTAGCAAGCTCAACAACCTCTCCCTGACCACCAAGTACAGCCTCGCCTTTGGGCTTCCCGTGGTGTTTGTCGCTGTCCTTGCAGGATTGACGGCCACTTACATGACCCGCACCGCCGACGGGTTCTTGTCCTACAGGGCCCTTGCGCGGGAAAACCTTGCCATGGCCGACCTGCAGGAACACGCCCTCAGCGTGCGCCTTGCCGCCAAGCGCTACCTGACGACGGGCGATGAGGGCGAGACCGCCCCCGTGCGGGAGAACGTCGCCAACCTCACCGCCGACTTGACGGCGCTGATGGATGCTTACCCGCCCGAGTCGGAGCGCCGGCAGACCCTGAGGGCCCTGGTGGACGATCTTGCCGCGTATGATGACCAGTTCGAGCAAGTAGTCACGCTGACCACTCAGCGGTCAGAGGCGGCAATGAAGGCCGCCGACACCGCGGCCGCTGTGGACGAGGCCCTCTCCACCTTCGTCCTGGCCGCGGGCGATGCTGATCGCCCTGCCCTTGCAAGCGCTGGCCGATCAGCCCGCAATGCATTCCTTGCCGCTGAGTTGCAGGCCAACCGTGCAAGCATGGCCAATGCATCGGTAGACCTTGGATCCACAGAATCGGCATTTGTCACGCTGGAGGAGGCTGCCGCCTCTGCCGGGATGGCCGCGGCCGTCGCGCGCGTCCAATCCGCGCTCGACGCCCACCGTCTGGCCGTGACCCGCCTGAGCGAGTTGAACACGCGCCTCACCCAGGAGGTTCAGCCGCAACTGGACACGTTGGGCCCGCAACTTCAGGCGGCGAGCGAGGCAATCATTGCCACTGGCGAGGCCCAGATGACGGCGCTCGGAACAAGCAAAACGGAAGACTTGCCGCGCACGCGCAACATCATCTTTGCCGTTGCTGCGGTGGCGGTCCTGTTTTGCGCCCTCTGCGCCTTCCTACTGGCCCGCGCCACCGTGGTCCCCTTGCGCACCCTGACCCGGCGCGTGACCGACCTTGCCGACGGGCGGACCGACTTCAAAGTGCGCGGTGAGAACAGCGACGATGAAATCGGCAAGCTGTTCGGTGCCCTCGCCACGCTGAAGGAAACTGTGGATGCCGCCTACACCCGCGCGCAGATCATCGAGCAGTTGCCCCTTCCCGTGATGGTGGCCGATCCCAATGACGAGTTCAAAACCATCTACATGAACGCCGCCACCCAGGAGACCCTTGGCATGATCCAAGATCAGCTCCCCTGCCCTGTGGACCAGATGATGGGCCGCTCCATCGACATGTTCCACCAAAATCCCAAGCACCAGAGAGACATTCTGAAGGACCCGAACCGCCTGCCTTGGGAAGCGCGCATCAGCCTGAAAGGCAAGGAATACTTGGACCTCATCGTCACCGCGTTGAAGAACTCGGCAGGGGACTATGTGGGCACCATGCTCGCCTGGAAGCTCGTCACCACACAGGTCAAGAGCGCCAATGCCTTCGAGTCGGAGGTGCAGACCACGGTGAACGGGATTGGCGCCACGTTCGAGAAAATGCGCGCCCAAATCGACTCCATCGCCGACAGCGTGGAACGCACGCAAGCGCAACTGACCGAAGGTGCCGATGCAGCCTCCGAGGCGACGGGCAATGTGCAGATGGTGGCCTCTGCCGCCGAGGAGCTCTCTTCCTCCATTGCGGAGATCTCCCGCCAGCTGACCGAGTCCTCAAAGCGCGCCAACGATGCCGCCCAGGAGACCACCACCGTTGCCGACCGCGCCGTGAAACTTGCCGACACCAGCAAGCGCATCGGCGAGGTGGTGGCCACCATCTCCGAGATTGCCGACAAGACGAACCTTCTTGCCCTCAACGCCACCATCGAGGCGGCGAGCGCAGGGGAAGCCGGCAAAGGCTTTGCCGTGGTCGCCCACGAGGTGAAGAGCCTTGCCAACCAGACCGCCAAAGCCACCGAAGAGGTGGGCCGCCAAACCGCCGCCGTTCAGGAGGAAATCCGCAGCGTCACCGACGGGGTGACGAAGGTGGCAAAGGTGATCGAGGCCATCAACGACGTGTTCTCCACCATTGCTGCAGCGGCCGAAGAACAGCAGGCCGCCACCCAGGAGATCAGCACCAACGCTCAGTCCGCCGCCTCGGGTGCACAGATGGCCACAAGCACCATCCGCGAGGTGGAAGAGGTGTCGGCCAAGAACCTCACCACCGCCCGCGCCCTCACCGAATCGGCGGAAAACCTTGCCGAAGCCAACGACAACCTGTCGGAGCAGTCAGAGCGGCTCCTCAAGGTTCTGAAAGCCTCCTGATGGGCCACCGCGCCGCCGCTCACCCCGGCGGCGCACCCTTTAGCCTGGTCGGCTACCCGGCGTACGCGACCCCTTGGGTGTTGAGGTAGGTGGCGTAAAGGGACGAGGTTCCGCAGATGTAAAGGCGGATGCGCTTCTCGGTCCCAAAACACACATTGGCGACGGTTTCAGGGATGAGGATCTTGCCGATCAGCTGACCGTCAGGGGTGATGCAATGCACCCCGTCCCGCGCGCTGGACCAGATGTTGCCGTGGGTGTCTAAACGGAACCCGTCGAACAGGCCATCATCGCACTCAGCAAACACCTCACCGCCTGACAGGCGCGTGCCATCCACCGAAAACCGCCTGATGTGGCGTGGGCCATCCTCCACATGGGTGGCGCCTGTGTCGGCCACATACAACACGCTGTAGTCGGGCGAAAACGCCAGCCCGTTGGGCTTTACGAAATCGGTGGCGACCGCCTCAATCGCCCCGCTATGGGGGTCGATGCGGTAGACGTGGGACGCGCCAATCTCGCTCTCGGCGCGATTGCCCTCATAGTCCAGATCGATGCCGTAGGTGGGGTCGGTGAACCAGATCGCGCCGCCAGGGTCCACCACCACATCGTTGGGGGAGTTCAGGCGCTTGCCGTCATGGCGATCCGCCAGGACAGTGATGGTGCCATCGTGCTCCGTCCGGCTGACCCTGCGGCCCAGATGCTCGCACGTCACCAAACGGCCTTCACGGTCGCGCGTGTTGCCGTTGGAATTGTTGGACGGCTGGCGGAAGACGGACATGGATCCGTCGGTCTCGTCGTAGCGCATCATCCTGTTGTTGGGGATGTCGGAGAACACAAGGTAGCGCCCGGCGGCAAAGTAGGCCGGCCCCTCAGCCCATCGCGCCCCCGTCCACAACGTCTCAAGGTAGGCGTTGGGCAGGATCAGTTTCTTGAAGGCCGGTTCGATGACCTGGCAGTGGTCCGGATACATGGGCGTCTCCTGTCGTTAAGCGGCGCGTGTCACGCCCGTCCGCGGCGGTTCAAAAGCCGCTCGATCAACACAGCCGTGATGATGATGGTGCCGATGGCCGCGCCCTGCCAAAAGGGCGAAACACCTAGCAAGTTCATACCATTGCGGATCATCACCATGATCAGGACGCCAAACACGGTCCCGATGATGGACCCGCGCCCGCCATAAAGGGAGGCACCTCCGATGACGACAGCGGCAATGGCATCAAGCTCCAAAAGGTTGCCGGCCAAAGGGTCGATGGACAGGATCTGTGCGGCAATCAGCGTCACGGCAACGGCCGACAGCGCCCCCGACACCACGTAAGGCAGGATGGTGTAGAAGGTGACGTTGAGCCCCGCCACCCGCGCCGCCTCCTTGTTGGAGCCCACCGCATAGATGGTCCGTCCGCCCTTGGTGCGGTTGAGGTAAAACCAGGCAATGACGAAGAGCCCGATGAGGATCGCCACGTTGATCTGCAGCCCGATCACAGGGACCGTGTCATAGGCGAGCGACATCAACCCGTCGGGCAGACCTGAGATGGATTGCTGGCCCGACAGGACGTAGGCAAGGCTGCGCCCGATCGCCATCATCCCCAGCGTCACCACGAAGGCGGCAAGGCCGAAGACGGCAATCAAGGTGCCAGAAATGGCGCCGATGAACGCCCCGCACGCAATGGCAAGCGCGATGGCAAGGGCGATCGGCACCTCCTTCAACAAAAGGCCGAGCACCACCCCCGTGACCCCTGCGATGGACCCCACCGACAGGTCGATCCCCCCCGTCAGGATGACGAAGGTCATGCCGATGGCGACAATCCCGATCACCACCGACTGGTCGAGGATGTTCAAAAGGTTGTTGGTGGTGAGGAAGTAGGGCGAGGCGACCGACAAAATGGCGGCAAGCACAAGGGTGAGCGCCGCCATGCGGAACTCAAGGGTGCGTGTCAGCCGGACGAGGGCGCCCGCCCCCTGCCCGCCCCGCTCGCTATCAGTGGCAGCCGTCACGGCGTCTCCTCAGTGGATTTGATGCGCACCTGGTTTTCAAGGTCGTGGCGCAGGCGCTCAGCAAGCATGCGGGCCACCTCAGCGGTGTCGGGCGATGCGGCGCCGGCAGGAATCGTAAGGCCGACCCAGCCAAGGTCATGATCGCGCGGGCTTGCCACGGGAATGAGGAGGGTCGATGCGCCGTCCGCCTCCCCCACCCAGGTTTGCGGACCGGTCTCGCCGGCCCTTGCCCCAAGCGCTGCGGGAATGCGGGTGTCTGCGTAAGGCCGCACGGCCCCTGCGCCGAGCCCCGTCAGCGCCTCAGCGCTTTGCGAGGCGGCAAGGGTCAGCACCGTGTCGTGGGACAACAGCGCCCAAAAGGCTGCCCCGCCATGGGCCTCGGCAAGCCCATCCAAGATGGCGATCTGTTTGCCCATGGAAGCCCGGGGGGCGGCAAGGAGCGTGAGCTGCTCCTCATCGATCAACTCGGTTGGCACCGAGCCGATGGAGCGCCCGTCGGAGATGGGCACAATCCTGTGGGAGAGCGCCATCAACTCCTCAAAGTCAGAGGAGATGAGGAGGATGGCGAGCCCTTCGTCCGCCAAGCGCCTCAGGAGGGCGTAGATGGACGCGCGCGAGCCCACATCCACACCCTTGGTGGGCTCATCCAGGATCAACAGTTTCGGATCCAGGATCAGCGAGCGCATGATCAGCGCCTTTTGCTGCATGCCGCCGGAAAAGTTCAAAAGGTTGTCGTCGGCAAGGCGGTGGCGGGGCAGTTCCATCAGGTCCGCAAGCTCGACAATCTTGGCCGCCCGTGCGCTGTAGCCGCGGGTGAAAGCGCGGCGTGCGCCAAGGTGGGCCAGGAGAATGTTCTCGCGCACCGAAAGATCGGGCACGATGCTTTGTCGCCGCCTGTCCTCGGCCAGAAAGCCAACGCCTGAGCGAATGGCCTCGGTGGGCGACGTGGGCCGATAAGCCCTGTCAAACAGGGACACGGTGCCGGCCGTGCGCTTGCGCAACCCAAACAGCGTCTCGGCAATCTCCGACCGGCCTGAGCCCACAAGACCTCCGAGCCCGACTATTTCGCCCGCGTGGATCTGAAACGACACGTCGCGCACCATCGGCGGCGCGGACAGTCCTTCCACCGACAGCACCAAGGGACCTGAGGAACGGTCCACCGGGACTCCCCTCGACACCGTTCCGATCTCGCGCCCCACCATCAGGCGGATCAGTTCGTTTTGATCCAGCGTGTGGGTGTCGACGTTCTGGGCCACCGCCTTGCCGTCCCGCAACACGGTGATCCTGTCGGTGATGGTGAAAATCTCTTCCAGGCGGTGGGAGACAAAAACCATTCCGCGCCCGTCCTCGCGCAGCCGCTCCATGATGGCAAACAGCCGCGCAGTTTCCGAAGGGCTAAGGGAGGCCGTCGGCTCGTCGAAGATGATGACGCGCGCCTCAAGGGCGATGGCCTTGGCGATCTCGACGATCTGCCGCTGGGCCGAGGACAGCTCCGTCGCGGGCGCATCAAGATCGAAGTCGTCCGCATGGCCAAGCTCGGCCAGCGCATTGTGGGCGGCGGCTTTGAGCGCGGCCCTGCGCACCCGGCCACGGGCGCCATAGCGGGGAAGGATGATATTTTCCCAGACCGCCAAGTCGCTCGCAAGGCTGGTCTCCTGGGTGACGATGCCAATGCCAGCGTCCAAAGCATCGCGGGGGCGGGCAAAGCTCTTGGCCTCGCCCGCAAGGGTGATCGACCCCTCATCGGGAGCGATCTGCCCTGTGATCACCTTGGCAAGGGTGGACTTGCCCGCCCCGTTCGCACCGAACAGGGCATGGACCTCCCCCGCCTTCAGGTCGAAGTCCACCCGGCTCAACGCCGTCACGCTTTGGAAGCGCTTGGTGATGTGCCGGGCCGTCAGCATCCTGTCATGGCCTTATGGCCGACGCTCCATGCCTACTCGATCTCGCCGGCAAAGACGTTGAGCTTGATCTCATCCAGCATCTCTTCGGCATTGGCGGTGGTGCCCACAAGGATCGGCACGACGATTTCCTTCTCAGGCGTCTCCCCCGCAAGGTGCTGGCCGAGGGCCTCTGCGGCGCGGTAGCCCATCAGGTAAGGCTGCTGCATGCCCGAGCCCACAACGTCGCCATTGACGATCAGCTCGAACAGTTCAGGCGTCCCATCGAAGGCGGCCACGAGGATCTCGTCCGCCTTGTCGGCCGCCTGGACGGCGCGCATGGCACCGACGGCCTGCTGGTCGGACTGGATGAAGATGGCGCGCAGATCAGGGCTCGACGTCATCATGTCCTGGGCGAAGCGGAAGGCTTCGTCGGCGGTGAAGGTCTGCATCTGCTTCATCGGCACTTCCTTGGTCATGCCGACCGCTTCCATCGCCTCGCGGAAGCCTTGGGTGCGCAGTTGCCCGTTGATGCGTGCCTGGGGGATGGCGATGATGCCGTAGGACCCGTCCGTCCAGCCCTTTTCCTTCAGCGCCTCACCCAGCGCATCGCCGATGCCGCGGGCCCCGCCCAAATTGTCGGAGGCAACGAAGGACACATAGTCGCCCCCCGTGGTGCCGATATCGGCAATGGTAACGGGAATGCCGGCGCGCGCAGCAATGCGCAAAGCGCTCGGCGCAGTGGACGAATCGGTGGGCGAAATGACGATCCCCGCCACATTGCGGGTGATGGCGTCCTGCACGTTTTGAAGCTGGGTCTGGCCGTCATTGTTGGAGTCCAGAAGCTGGGTGGTGTAGCCGGCGTCCTTGGCGGCAGCCTCCACGCCCGTGCCCACATAACGCCAGAACGAGACGTTGAACGAGGGCGCGATGTAGACGATTTCACCCTTGTCTTCGGCCACGGCAACGTTTGCCGTACCAAGGCCGATGGCAAGCGCGCTCAGCGCCGTCAAAACTGTGCGTCGGTTCATGGATCCTCCCTGAGGCCGGTTGTGCGGCCATTGTGATGGGCCGCCTTGAGGCGGGTCGGCGCCAAGCTGCACGGCGGAAGGGTCGGTGTAAAGGGCGGTGGATTTGCCGCACGGGTCTCGCGAAGGGGGCTCCATGGACAGCGCTTCGCGATCCTTTAGGATCCGCCAACTGCGTCTTGCCGGGTCGGACCATCGTGCAAAAAATTGCCAAATTCAGCCTCTTCCTCGTCGTGCTGGTGGACGTGATGGGACAGGGGCTCGGCTTTCCCATCTTCAACACGCTGTTGATGGACCAAGGCACGGGGTTTTTGCCCCCGGACACGCCCACCGCCCAGCGCCACCTCCTCTACGGCCTATTGATTGCCGTGTTTTTTCTGAGCTGGTTTTTGGGGTCGGTCTACATCTCCCGCATTTCCGACAGTCTTGGACGCAGGACAGGGCTGTTGTTGTGCTTGTCGGGGGTGTTGGCGGGATACGTTCTAACCGTCCTCGCCCTCCTGTGGGACAGTTACCTCCTCTTGATCCTCAGCCGTGTGGTCACAGGCTTCATGTCAGGCAACCAACCCATCGCCCAGGCCGCGATGGTGGACATGGCCAAGAACGATGCGGACCGCACCCGCAATCTTGCCTACGTGGTATCGGGCGTCTACTTCGGCTTGGTGGTGGGGCCGATCATCGGCGGGGCCTTGTCCGACACCGCGCTCTTGCCTGGTCTTGCCTCTTTGGCGCTCCCCTTTTACGTGGGCACCGCCCTTGTCATCTTGACGCTTGGCATGGTCGCCTTCTTCTTCAAAGATCCCATGCAGGAGCGCGTCCCCCTGCGCCTTCACCCCATGGAGATCTTCAAGCTCCTGTGGGACATCACCAAGCAGCCGACAGTGATGCGTATCTTGCCAAGCTACGCTCTATTTATGTTCACGGGCAATACATTCTTTATCTTCATGGACAATTACTTGACTGCCGAGTTCAAAATCATGACCACCGGCAACAGTGCCGCCATGCTGGTGTTCGGCGCAACGCTGGCAGCCACAAGCCTGCTTGTCGTGCCGATCCTTGCCAAGCGCGCGACGAAGCAGCAGGCGGTGATGTTCGGATGTGGGCTGATGACGGTCTCCATCATTGCTTTTGCCCTTGCCCCGACGGTGACCCTCGCCTTCGTGTGCATCGTGCCCATGGCAGCGGCATTTGCCATTGGCTACCCGAACTTCCTGGGGCTGTTTTCCGCCAGCGTCGGGCCCGACAAGCAAGGCTGGGTGATGGGTGTGTCGGTGGCCTTCTTTACCCTGCCGGCGGGGATCACCTCGGCCATCAGCGGGCGCATCATCGCCCTCAACCTCGATGCGCCGTTTTACATGGGGGCGGCCACAACGGTGCTCGCCCTCATTTTGGTGCTGGTGTTGTGGCGCACACAGGACGTTAGAGCCATCGCCACCGTGAGCGATTGAGTCCGGGGTGGTGAGAGGCTGGAGGCTGCACGATGGATGCGTGCGGTCACCATCTATCCGCGCGCCCTCGTCTGACACGGTCGCGCCCTACCGCGCCTTTTCTACCCCTGCCACCCTCTCAAGGTCGGCCAGAAGCTCGTGAAGGGCGGCAAGGCGACCTGCGCCGTAGCGTTCTTCAAGAGCCGTTGCCGTGTCGCGCCAGGACTGCTGGGCGGCGGCCACGGTCGCGCGACCATGGTCGGTGAGGGTGAGGTGACGCTCGCGCCTGTCATCCCCAGGGCAGGCGTTCAAAAGGTCGGCAGCGCGCATCCGGTCCACCGTGCGCGACAGCGTGGTCCTGTCGGTTCCCACACGCTCGGCAAGGGCACTCAGCGTCAAAGGTTCTTCGCGCGAGAGCGCCGACAACACCGCATAGGTCACGATGGACACGCCGTTGTCGGCCAACGCCTCGTCATAAAGGCTGGTGATTTGCCTGGAGATTCGGCGCAGGCGCAGGCACGTGCAGGGCAAATCCCTGCCGTCCTGGTCCGCTTCACCCGTCTGCATATGAACCGTTTCGCTCATCGTCCTTGAAATATAGTTGTCGTATTTCCAGGCGCCACCATCCCCGCCCCCACGAAGGAGACCTCCATGGCCATATTCAGCGATGAGATGATTGACCGTCTCACGGGCTTGGAGCAGTTGGAGACGATTGTGGATGGCAGCCATCCAGGCCCGTCCATGGCCACATCCCTGTGCTTTCATTTGGTGGCGGCGACGTACGGTAAGGCAACCTTCGAGGGGCAGCCGGATGCGCGCTTCATGAACCCTTTGGGCACCGTCCACGGCGGCTGGGCGGCCACCATCCTTGATTCAGCCCTTGGCTGCGCCGTCCACTCCACGCTTCAAAAGGGGGAGCGCTATGCGACCCTTGAGCTGAAGGTGAACCTGACCCGTGCCCTCCTGCCGGACATGCCCCCCTTTAGGGCCATTGGCACCATCGTCCATCGCGGCCGCCAGGTGGCAACGAGCGATGCCCAACTGCTCGGCGCAGACGACAAAGTCTACGCCCACGGCACCACCACCTGCCTCATCGCCCCGCCGGCCTAGGGCATGTCCCGCTGAAGTTGGATCAACCTGGGCGAAGAGCATTCGCGCTCGACGGGCCTTACGCTGCCGCTGACAGGGTCCATAGGCTGACCTCCACGGCGGCTTGCCGGCCGCGGATGGGTACGACGCGGCGTTTATCGGCGGCTTCGCCTGGGGTGTGCTTCAAGGCCTCCAGAAAATCGTCCGAAGCGGCAATGGTGGCGCCTTCCAGCTTCGCCACCTCCATCAGGCGGCTTGCAAGGTTCACACCGTCACCCGTGATGGTCACCTGCTGGTGGGTGTCATGGCCAAGGCGCGAGGCAAGGACCGTTCCTGCGTGAAGGCCGATGCGAAGGTCCACAGCGCCGCCGTCGGGAAGGTGGAGGGCGCGCACGGATCGCACCAGGGCGAAGGAGGCGGCAAGCGCCCTGTCGGCATCATCTGCAGCGCCGCCGGTTAGACCGAAGGCGGCCATGGCACCGTCGCCCATATAGTTCAGAACCATGCCGCCTTCAGCTTCCACATCGGCCGCCACGGCGGAGTGAAAGGCTTTGAGGAGGCTGCGTGTGCCTTCAAGGCCGAGAGCTTCGCTGTGGCCTGTGAAGCCTGCAAGGTCCACGAACAACACCGCAAGCGGCAGTGTCTGGGGTGAGCGCAAAAAGTCGGGATCGTCGGCAATGCGCCTTGCAAGCGCCGGGGAGTGGAAGTGGCTGAGCGCCTCCACCGCACGCCCCGCCTGACGGGCACGGCGCCGCTCAAGAAGGTGGCGTGCCAGAGCTGTGGCAAGGATTGCAGGAAGCGCAGCGGCAACAGGAAGGCCCGCTGCAAGCCAGACACCGGACGCAAAGGCAACGATGGTGGCCCCCAGCCAAGCGGCAAGCGCCAGCAACGCCAGCGGCAAGCCGATGGTGAGGGGCAACAGACCCACCGCCAAGGGTCCTGCAACCGCAAGGGCCCCCGCTGCCACCACATCCACCCGCCTTTCCCTGTGAGTTCTGCGGAAGCGAGGGCCGTCCATCATCTGTGATGCGGCGGCTGCAAGAAGCTCAACACCAGGCGTCACAGGATCGTAAGGGGTGGAGAACGTGTCCCCCACAGCGCTTGCGGTGAAGCCGATGAAGACGAGCTTGCCCGACAGCGCCTGCCCCGACGCACCGTCCAACAAGGTGCCTGCGCTCACCGTGGGGATGGTGCCGCCAGGCCCTTTCACCCGCAAAGGCATGTGAAAGCCAAGGTCGAGGGGGTGGCGCGCCTCCCCCACGCTCACGCGCTCATCCTCAAGCCGGGGCGGCTCGTCGAAATAGCGCGAAACCGCCTGGACGGTGAGGTGGGGAACTGGCCCCCGCTCGGTCAGGATCAACAGCGGCACGTGGCGCGGTGTGCCTGACGCATCACCGGAGAGATTGACGAACCCGACGCGTGAGGCCTCGGCAAACGGGTCGGCCGGCCACAGCACGGTCGCGGCCACAGGAACGCGCGTTGCAGCGGGCGCGCGGTCAAACGTTGCCGCCGATGCCACCACCGACGGCCCCTCCCCGAGCGCTGTGGCAAGGGCTGCATCCGCTTCCGCCTCGGCGCCAGGGCCGGCGAGAAGAACGTCCACCGCAACGGCTTTGGCGCCCGCCGCAAAAGTGGCAGAGACAATGCCTGCCAAAGCATCCCGCCCGAGGGGGTAGGAGAAGCGGGGGTCGGCAAGGGCGGCATCATCGATGGCGACAATGGCCACCCTGTCACCAGGCGCGACGGGTCCGACGAGGCGGAGGCGCAGGTTGGTGAGGGCGGCCTCCACAACGTCCAACGGGCTGGCAAAGCCCGCCACATGGGGGCGCGCCAGATACACCGTCGACAACCCGCCGAACAGCGCCCCCAGAAGGGCGATGGCCAGCGATGCCCGCCCCAGTCTCACCGGCCGAAATGGGCCATTAAGGCAGAGACGCGATCAGGCCCCCAGGTCTTCACCTCCAAAGCCGTCCCCATGGCAGGGCCTTGGGCCGGCACGTCAACGCCCTCGCCGGCGTTCAGCGTCACCCCCTCGCCCCCTGCCGTCTCTGACACGCCGACGGAGCCTTCCAGCACGAAGACGGCGGTCTCCTCGCGCGCCACTTCAACGGCGTAGACGGTGCCGCGCACGGCGGCGATGGCGTGGGGCGTTTGGATGGCAAATCCCGCCTCGCTCTTGGGTGCATCGACCATGACGGCGCCATTGTCCACACGCACGCCTTGTGCGGGGCTGTCGCCGACAAAGCCGAGCGTGGCGCCTGCCGCCGCTTCAATGACAAGGCCGTCGCCACACACATAGATGGTGCGCTCAGGATCGCTCAGCGTCTGGCTTTCACACCCTGGAAGGGATTGGGAGAGGGCTGGAGCCGCCGCTGCGGTGGCCAGCCCCCAAAGCGCGAGAATCGTCACACGGTTGATCATCGGAAAGCCTTTTCTTGGTGCGGGCCGGCCAACGCCGACGACGCCATCATAGCGGAAAGACGATCAGGACGACCCTCAGGATGATGCTGCGGCGAAACGGCGGGCCGTGTCAGGTCCTGTTGGTGGCCGACAACACCGCCATCGGCTGCGCCTCCCCCACCTCGATGCGGCCGTCCATGTTGAGGCTTTTGGCCAGTTGGCGCATGCGCCGGGCCGGCCGCTCGCCCGCGAGGGCCCCAAGGTCCGACGGGAGCAGAAGCGTCAGCGTCTCGCCCCGTTTGACCATGTGGGTGCGCGGCAAAAGGTGCGGCACGCCGGGGGCAATGACAAACGCCACACGGAACGCTGCCGCGAGGAGCTTGGCGCGCTGCAGCATCCGCGCCGAGCACAGCGATTCGGAGGCCAATGTGGAGGACCCTTCGGCGAACCCGCCATAACGGTCGTGCAGCGCGGTGGCGATGTAGCCGCGGCCAGGGTGATCCACCCCATAAAGGGCAACATTGGACAGGACCGCGATGGCCTGGTCCCCCCGATAGTCGGGGTGGGCGCGCCAGGCAATGTCGGCAAGAAGGCAGGCAGCCCCCCTCAGGCGCACCTCCGCCTCCGTCTCGCTCACCCCGAGAACGTTGAAGACCATGGTGGTCCAGTCCACCAGTTCGGACGCATTGCGGGGGGAGCGCGAGCGCAGGACCGCAAGCTCTTCGGCGGCGAGGATCAAAGGGTCGCGCCCCCGCTCCTCCTCCCCGAGTGTGTCGTAGATCAGCCCTTCGCGCACACCGAGCGCTGAGGCGACCACCGCCTGGGGCCTGCCCGTGCGGATGATCTCGCGCAGCACCAAGGCGCCCCAAGGCACAAGGCCGCGGCGGCCTTTGGAGACGGCGCTCGGGTCCTTCATGGTTTCAAGGCCGTCCTTCAGGAGGCGGTCGCAGAAGGCGGCCATATCGCCTGCATGCACCTTGTAGTGATGCATGATGGACATGGGGTACCCCACCTCCATCATGTGCAGGCGAAACAGGGAGCGCCAGGTGCCGCCGACGGCGTAAAAGTCCCGGCCCGTCAAAAGCGGCAACTGACGCGAGCGCGACAGGGCCTTGGCGGCAATGGCGGCCGCTTTTTCCAAGGACTGGCCGGCATCTCCGCGCAAACGCAGCGTGCCGAGGGGGAAGCTTCCGCCAGGGCCAAGGGTGGTTTCGGCAACGTCGATGAGTTCCAGGGAGCCGCCGCCAAGGTCGCCCACAACGCCATCGGGCTTCCAAAAGCCGCACAGAACGCCCGCGGCCGCCATCTCCGCCTCTTCGCGCCCGTTGAGGACGCGCACGCTCTGGCCGGACAGGGCCTCGATCCTGGTGATGAAGGCGGGGCCGTTGGAGGCATCGCGCGCTGCGGCCGTGGCAACGATGGTGAGGGCGTGCACCTCCGCCTCACGGGCCAGTGCCACGAAGCGGGTGATGGCGGCAAGGGCCCTGTCCACAGCCTCGTCCGTCAACTTGCCGTCGACGGCAACGCCTTCCCCGAGGCCTGCCAGGACCTTCTCGTTGAAGAACACCGTCGGCGCCCTTGAGGCCCGCTCGTAAAGGACCAGCCTGACGGAGTTGGACCCCACATCGATGACACCCACACGGCCGTTGCCCATCATGGGGCCGCGGGGGCGAGCGGCGGCTTCGGCGACGTCCTCGCCGGTCACAGCGTGGCTGCCGCCGGTGCGAGGGCAAGACCCACCATGGGGCGCGGCCCGCCTCTATTCTGCCTGACCGACCTTGGCCGGCCGCACGAGTTGCCGTGGGACCAGAGGCGGTGGTTCCTTGGTGGGGTGCGTTAGGTGTTATGGGTTTCGCGAATAAGGAGTGGACCGGCGGGAACGGGCCTCGCCAAGGCTTTGGTGGGTCTGCTCGGCATCGTCTTCCCCGCCATCGGGCGCATCATGCGCCGCCTTAGCCCCTTTTGGCGCGGCACGAAAGGTGCCCTACGCCCGCCCAAATCCTGTCCCAGCCCGGCCTCAAT
>JBCDCF010000005.1:0-19805 GCA_039182345.1 Pseudomonadota bacterium | reverse complement strand
GCAACCGGTCAAAGCTGGCATCACCCGACAACAAGGACTTTGCCTTGCCCAAGTAAAACCGACGCTCTCGACGGGCATCGATCACGGTGCCGACCGAGTCTGTGGTGGCCGCCTTGCTCGCCTCCAGGTCGATGCCGTGGGCGGCAGGCGTCTCGGCCATCATCGCCGCCAGCACAACGGTCTGGGCGATCCGGCGCACAACGCGGCGACGTCCAGCGTATGGCCCGCGGCCGCCCCGCCTTAACCGCCATCGCTGGCTGAGCCAATCCATGGAGCGCTGGAGGCTCCAGCCGATCACCAAGGCCGGTGGAGGAATGTCAACCGCGGACGCCCGGCTTGGGACCCCCGTCGCCCGGTTCCTTGGTTTGCGGCCTGCGACGTTGTTGGACGTGGCATAAATGCGCCTCCTCGTTGGTGGAGGCTTTGGCCTAAACGCTGCCTGTGTCTGGTTTTTCTCCGCTCTATTGTGCTGTGTGGCCTGGTGCGTTCAGGTCCTGCCTTGGCGTCAACGGGCTGGGTACGCCGCCACCATCTCAAGCTCGATGCGAGCGCCCGGCGTTGACAGTTGATTGACACAAATGGCGGTCGACGCCGGTGTCCAATCCCCAAAATAGTCCTTCAGCGTGATGGTCATCGTCTCGAAGTCCCGCATATCCGTCATGTATTTCGTGACTTTGATGATGTCCGTCCACGTCAACCCTTCATGGTCAAGGACCTCTTTCACATTGGCCATAGCGCGATGCACCTGCTCGCGAATGTCCGTGGGGTGATCGTGCTCGGAGAAGTCGTGCGGGTGCTTGTGGTAAAGGGCAGACGCCGTTGCGCCCGATATGAACAGAAGATCCGTCCCCGCCGTCACCCGCATGGCCGGTGCATACGGCATGTCGGCAATGCGCTCAGGCTTGGTTTGAATCTCACCCACTGCCCCATTGGTGGGGGATGTGCGATAGGGATTGCTGGGCATGACTAAGCCGTCTCCATGGTTCTGCGTGATAAAGGGTCAGTGGCACAGTAGATTCATGACAGGAGCCACAAGCTGATCTCGGGCACCGCCATCAAAAGGATGACGAAAGCAAACATAGCCAACACGAACGGGAACGATCCTGCGAAGATCTCGGCCAAGGAGGCGGACCCCGGCGGCAACGCGCCCTTCACCACATAGACGGCGATTCCAAAGGGGGGCGTCAGAAGACCGATCTCCACGGCCACCACGGTGATGATGCCGAACCACACCAAATCCCCTCCCAACGATGAGACGATGGGAAGCATCAAAGGCAGCATCACGAGCATGATGGACACCGAATCCAGCACCATCCCAAGAAGAATGAGGCTGACGAGGTAAAGCGCCAAGAACGCCACCAGACCAAGCTGTGCCTCGATCATGAAGCCTGCAAGACTCTGGGGAATGCCCGTCAAAGTCAGCATGCGGCTGTAAAGGTTGGCGGCAACCATCAAGATCAAGATGGAGGCGGAGATCACGGCCGCTTCCAACAACACCCGCCTCAAGCGCCCAAGGGTCAAACTCCGGCGCGCGATGGCGATGAGGAGTGCACCGGCCGCACCCACAGCCCCTGACTCCGTGGGGGTGAAGAGACCGGCATACAGCCCCCCCAACACGAGGGCGATCAACAGCAACACGGGCAACATCTTCTTGGCAAAATCACCAAGGCTTGCGCCCTCAAGGTCATTGGCCGAGCGTGCATGGCCCACAAATCCTGGGGCCGCGTAGGCAAGTCCAACCACCGTGAGCGAGAAGATCACCGCAAGCAAAAGGCCAGGGATGACACCGGCCAGAAAGAGATCGCCAATGGACACCTCAGCAATCAACCCGTAGACCAGGAGAAGAAGGCTCGGTGGGATCAGCATCCCAAGGACGGAACTGCCGGCCACAACGCCCACGGCAAAGCGCCTGGTGTAGCCATGCGCCTCCATCTGCGGCGTCGCCACCCGGGTGAAGACCGATGCAGACGCGATGGATGAGCCGGTGATGGCGGCAAAAATCGCATTGGCGAAGACGGTCGCAACGCCAAGCCCACCGCGCACACGGCGCAGCAGTGCCGCCGCCACGGAGAACGCATCCCGCCCCACATTGGCAATATCCACAAACAAACCCATCAAGACAAACAGTGGGATGACGGCGAATGCGTAAGAATTGATGGAGCCCGTTGCCGCAATGGCCAGAGAACTGTCCGCAACGCCCATGGACCCGCGCGTCAACCAGATGCCCACAAAGGACAGGACAATGAGGGCGCTCGCAATGTGGAGCCCCGCCACCACCAACACCAACAGCCCGGCGATGGTCACAAGCCCCACTTCCGTACGGGTTGGATCGCCGAAGGCCAAGTAAAGGCCGCCAACACCGACCACGGCCAGGAAAACGCCCACCATCGCCAGGGCACCCGACGTCGGCCCCGCCCGCGCGAGCGTGCGCGCCATCGCCGCCCTGTGCGCTGCCATGGACAGGCACTGCAGGAGCGCCACGCTCGCCCCCACCAGAAGCGCCGCGGTAAACGGCCAGACCGGCGCTGTAAACGCGCCGATCGCGCCAAAGAACTCTGCCTCCTGCCAAGCATCCACCAGGCGAGGCCAAACGTTCTCGACGATCTTGTAGAAGACGGCCGCCCCCACCAGCGAGAAGATGGCCTCAAGCAGTGCGGCGGCGAGGGGGTTGGATTTTGCAATGGCCCCCAACACCACATCGGCCCGCAAGTAACGCAAGGTGTGGATGGCGTAAGGGATTGCCAGAAACACGCAAGCGGGAACAGAAAACGCCACCACCTCCGGCACGCCCGACAGGGGTCGAGAGAACACGGCCCTGCCGGTGATGTCGGCGCAAATCATCACCATCATCAGGAGGATCCAGACGGAGCTGATGGTGGCAAGGGCAGCGCCGACGACACCGATCACGCGGTCGATGCGGGCGAGGCGCCCGGTCGCGGCAACGCCGTCCGTCATGGAACCCTCATGAGGCACACCGGGCGGAGCGCTGGCTCAACCCGGCAAGTCTTCGGATGTCATTGGGCAAGGCAAGGAGGGTGCCATGCCGGCACCCCCCATGTTGGCCCCGTGAGCGCCGCGGGGACGCTACAGCCCCGCACTCCAGTCGCGCAGGGGCGTTGCGCCCCGTTCCTGCGCCTCGGCCATGAAACGCGCCATGATCTCGCCGCCTGGGGCGCCTGCCGATTCCACCTGGTCCACCCAGGTCTTGCCAAGGTCGGGCAGCCCATCCACCCAGCGCTGCTTATCAGCATCGGGAAGACTGGTGACGGTCGCGCCCTCTTCTTCCATCTTCTGCAAGACGAAGTCGTGGCGGTCTTTCACCACTTGCGCATGACCGAGACTGTACTCGCGGCCCAGCTCCTTCAGAACGGTTTTGACGTCATCAGGAAAGCGCGCCCAGCTGTCGGCGTTGACGGCCAGCCCGCCTGTGGTGGTGACGCCTGTGTCCACAAGCGTCACGTTGGGCGCCACCTCATGAAGACGCAGCGGATAGGCCCCTGTGGGGATGATGATGGTGCCTTCCGCCACCCCTGTCTGCATCTGTTGATACATGGAGGGGAGGCCGCCTGAGACGGCAATGGCGCCGGTGCCGCTGAGCCAGGGGCCAAGGGCCGGGGCGCCGACAATCTTGCGCCCCTCAAGATCATCCAAGCTTTCCACAGGGAACTGGGTGAGGAGGTGGTAGGTGTCGTTCACCGACGCGCCGAGGAAGACGAGATTGTGCTTTTCCCATTCTTCCTGCATGGCCGGCATGGTGTCGTTCATCTCGTTCAACACCTCCACCGCCAGCACAGGATCGCTGGTGACGAAGGGCGTGGCGAACATGATGTTCTGGAGCGGCATCTTGGACGGCTCCCAGAGCGCGCCCACCCAGCCCATGTCGGTGAGCCCCTCTTCAACCGCCTCCAAGGTTTCGTTGAAGTCGTAGAGGGAGCCGCCGAACGCCTCCTGCCATTCGATGCGGTAGTCCGAGCCCATGGCCTCCAGCCGCGCGTTGGCCGGCTCCACCACGAAGGTTTGGAGTGCACCGACCCAGGGCACTGTGGTGGGATGGCTGGCCGATATGGTGATGGGCACTTGTTCTTGCGCGACCGCACCAAAGGGCAGGACCGCCGCTAAGAACACCGCAGCGATGGTGGCATGGTGATGTTTCAAGAACCTCGCTCCTTCTCTGACGATTTTGCCCTAAGGCCATGTCTGTGATTAACGCAAACGTTTGCACAATCGTTTGCACGGGTCAAGCGAAGCCGGCGAGGGCGTTGGCTTATGGGAGCTGGCTAGGGTGGCCCGGGGCGGGCGGCTGAGACGACAAGAGCCGCTTGGGTCAATCCGCCCTCAGCGACGCGCCGCGCTCCAAACGCTCAAGCTCTTCCATGAGCTTGTCGATGGCAGGCCGATGCCGCTTGGTCTCGAAGCGCTTGCGTACACCTGGAAACTCGCCGCGCAGTCGGGGGTCATCGAAGTCCGCGATGGCATCCAGCGTGTGTGAGACGACCTCGTGGCTCTCATCACGCAACGTCAACTGAAACGTTGGGATAAACTCAACCGAGTTCGGCAAACGGCCAAGACTTTTTACAGCGATACTGCGAACGAACTTGCAATTTTTGAAGGCCAATGGCGTCAGCTCCTGGCCGCGTGCTGTACCGAACGCGGCCAGGACGTCGAGAATCTTCGCGATGATACCGTCGTCATCGGACTGAAGGGCTTGGGCGATCGAGGCATCTTCAACCTCTTCGGCGAGATATGGCGCGTGTCGCGTCATGCGGAAAGCAAGCATGCTGAGGTTTACATCTTCGGATGACGCGGCACTGCGAAGATGCGGGCGCGCCACCTCGGGGGCGTGCTTTATCAAAAGCTCAAGGGCGAGCTGTCGCAGCGGTCCTGTCTGCTCGGACGCAATCGTATCAAGGCGTTCGACGGAACTCAGCGTGATCTGAAGAAGTTTGTACAATCCGCACAACGCTTCGATCTTCATCTCTGGATCGGACGTTGCGTGATAGAAGTCGAGCAATGTTTCATCATCGCCGCCCATGGTGAGCCCGAACCAGGGGGCATCGCGATGGGTCAAGATACCGGCGATCACTTCGTCGAGCCAGCGCTCGTACCAATCAAGAAAATCAGCCTCGAACGCGAACACGGCTCGACGGTTATCATCATTGAACGTCACAACCCGCCCACGGTGACGCCCCGTGACACCAAGAAGAGTGTCGTACGAACATCCTTGACTGGCAATAACTGCGAAGCCACGCGTCATGTCGTCAGGAATAATTAGATGCTTTTCGAAATCATCAAGGATTTTAACCATCCTAGGATCACGCTGATCGTCGGTCAGTATTGGATCGTCTGAGATCACCAGGGACCTAAGAACGCTTTGTGCACTGTAGATCCCGTAAAATGGCCCAGCGATGCCTCGATACTCGCGATACAGGTGCGCAGGCGCATTGCCCACATGCATGACAAAAGCGCGAAATGCCGACGGCAATCGCGCACCGTACCTTGTTTCAAGGTCGACGAGTCTGTCTTCGCTAATCACGGGGCCCAAACGATAGCGGTGAGACCGCGCGCCGAACGCTTTCAAATCGCTATCGATGGACCGCGCCTGCTCCAGCTTGGTGTGAATGCGATCGATTTGGTCCGCCAACTCCCTTTCCGTCTTCATCAACGCCACCCGCACCAAACACTGAGATTGAAGGATTTTCGAACGCCGCAAGGATCCTGAGCGGTATGTCATGCCGCTCGGCCAGCATGCAACTGAGGTGACGCGCAGCCTCATGCGAAGCCGGCGGAAAGCCCGCCCCGGAAGGTCAGTGCCGCCCAACCCCAGCCCCGTCGGCATGGACGCCGAGAAGGAGTTGGCGGGAATCACCGTGCGTGCGGAGCGTGAGATAGATGACATAGAGCGATGTAAAGAGGATGCCGAGGCAGGCTGCAGCAACGCCAAGCATGATGGCGCCCGCCGAAAACCCGCCACGCCACGCGACCCACAAGCCCGACAGCAGTAGATAGGACGAGAAGTCCACCAGGAACTGTCCCTGCCAGCGCATCTGCGCCACCTCGGACAGGAAGACGTCTATCAGATTCCAGCCGTGATTGGCCCCAACACTCACCGTATAGGCCGCGTTGACGGCAAAGAGCACGCCGAGGACGATACGAAAACTTGTCATGTTTCTCTCCGTCGATGAGGCGCCGTGCATACGAACTGCGCGGTCATCGCAGCAATTACCTGTGAGGTAACTGACGGGGCGATGCCGACAGGCTAAGCTGCGGCGATGCTCGACTTTTCCGAAACCTTGAAGAAGTGGCGTAAAGCGCGCCGGTTCAGCCAACTTGACCTTGCGGTGGAGGCCAACGTCTCAAGCCGGCACATCTCCTTTCTGGAGACGGGACGCGCACGACCGAGCCGGGAAATGATCGGCCGCCTCGGTGAAGCGCTCGATCTGCCACTGTCGGCACACAACCAACTCCTCACCGGCGCGGGATTTGCGGCCCGTTATGCGGTCCGCCAGTGGGAGAGTGCGGAGATGGCGCCCATCCGCGCCGCGGTGGACCACACACTGTCGTGCCACGCCCCCTACCCTGCGCTCGCCATCGACCGGTTGTGGACCGTCGTGCGTATGAACCCCGCCGCCACAAGGCTTTACGGGGTGTTCGGGGTGGGAGAGGGCGACAGCATTCTGGACCTTCTTGTGTCGGACGACCTGCCGCCGCTGGTGGAAAACTGGCCGGATGTGGCGCGCCACGCGGCCCAACGCCTTAGAACCGAGAGCGCGGCCCAAGGCGGTATTGCCGCGCTGGACCGTGTGGCCGACACGTTGACCGCCGAGCCCTTGCCCCCACGCCAGCCGCTCGGACCTGTGGTCCCGACCATCCTCAGGATGGGCGATCTTCGCCTGTCGCTGTTTGCCACCATCGCCCAGTTCGGCACACCGGAGGACGTGACGCTGGACGATTTGAAGATCGAGCTCTTCTTTCCCGCCGATGCAGAGACCGAGGCCGCCCTCCGCCACCTGGCTGGCCACTCCAGCGATAAGGACCCGCCGAAGCCCTAGAGGCGGTGCTCCCCTTCACCTCAATCGATGTCGCTCAAAGAAGACGCAACCTAGCGGCGCTTGGTGGGTTTGGCCGGCAGTGTCTTCGCGTAGGCGATGCTGTCCTTGAAGAGGGATGAAAGGGCCGCTGGGTCGGCGGCAAGGCTCTCGGGGACGGCGACGTCGTCCTTCATGACCGCATCATATTGCAGGACCGGTCCCGACCCATGCCTTTTGTTGAAGGCAAGGCGGTTGGCATCAGGCAGCCGCACGCACAACACACCCGCTTTGTCCAAGAACGAGAACATGTTACCGTTCATGGAAGTATAGGGGTTTGCTTTGCCCTTCACCGCAAGATTGGGCATGGCCGAGACCAGATCTTTGTAGCGCCAGCGCTTTGTCAAATGATGCATCCGACATCTTGGACGTCCTCCGCCCATCTTGCCCCGCGGGACAGTGGCTAGCCCGCGGCCACGTCAATCTCGGCCCGCATTTGGGTTTCGATCAAGTGGCGCGCCATGTCTCGCGTCACGATGGATCCCTTGATGAGCATGGCCCCAGCAAGGCCATCCATCAGGGCAATGAGGCGCCAGGCGGCAGCATCGCAAATGCCGGGGGCTTCGGCATGGTCCCCCATGGCACCGGCCAGAAGGCGTGCAATCAGGCGGTGCCAATTGGCAAGGGCGGCATTCATCACCTCAGCGAGGCCCGCATCGCGGTTGGCTTCGTCCAACGCGTTCAGCCATAGACGCCAGTGGCGCATGTCGTCGTCCTCGACCATCCAGTCGGCGACGGCGGTGAGGGCTTGGCGGGGCGGCAAGGCGCTCACCATCGCGGCCACCTCGTCGATCTCGCGTTCCGCTGCCACCCGCACCGCCTCCGCCCGCAGGTCCGCCCACGACAGGAAGTAGTGGTGAAGAAGGCCTGAGCCCACGCCGAGCGCCCGCGTCACATCCCGCGTGGCGGCAAGGGCCACACCCCGTTCCAGCATCGCATCGATGGCCGCCTCCACAATCTGATTGCGGCGATCGGCGCCGGACATACGCGCCATTCCAAACCTCCTTGACCTCTCGTACCCAGTTGAGCATATGCTCAGTTGAGCAGTCGCTCAGTGAGAGGACATAGCATGGGTGTGACAGGCAGCGCCAACATTGTGGTGGTGGGTGGCGGCGCAGCGGGCCTCGCGGCGGCCGTCGCTGCGGAGGCGGCGGGGTTCACCTGCCAGGTTCTGGAGGCGCAGGGGCACCTTGGCGGGCGGGTGCGGACGGTCCCGCTCGGCCCGGACGGCGCGTTCGATGAAGGCGCGCAAATGGTGAATGGCGACATGACCGATGTCCTCGACCTCGCGCGGGAGGCAAAGGCAGACCTCACTCCCCTCCCGCGCAACGGTGCCAGCCTTTGCCTGGTGGATGGCGAACCGTTGCGCATGGAACAGTTGATCGGCATCGACGAACTCTACGACCTCCTGGACGATCAGGTGGTGCGGTGGGACAGCGTGAGCGAAGTCTTGCGCGCGCTCCGCCTGACGCTGAAATGGTGGACCACGCCGTGGGACAGCGTCGGCGAAGCCCAGCGCGGCGTCCGCCATTTCGTGGACGATGATGCTGCCCCACCAAACAGCCTGGCAGCAGCCTTGAAGGCCTTACTGTTGTGTGAGGAAGACCATGCCCTTGCCACCGCCTACTTCACGGAAAGCTACGCCGCCGCGCCTGAAACCATCGACGCTCACGCCCTGAGGGACCTCTTCTCCCGCTATCGGTCGGACCGCGATGACGTTGAGTTTCAGATCGCAGGCGGCCTCGGCCCCATTGTGGACCATCTGGCAGGCCACCTCGCCCACGCACCAGCGCTCAACACGCCTGTCACAAGGGTGCACGCAGGCCCCCATCATGTGGAGGTCCACACAAACGCCGGCGTCTGGCATGCCGACCACGTGATCGTGGCGGTCCCCCCCACCGTCGCCCGCGCCATCGCCTTCGATGACCGCACGCACGGGCGCCTGGCACCCCTTTTCGATGCCTTCCAGAATGGCGCGATGATCAAGACAGCGCTTGTCTACGACAGCCCTTTCTGGCGCCTCCAGGGCCTCAGCGGTACGGCGGTCTTTGCCGACTGCCCCGGCCTCACCGTGATCGACGGGAGCCCTGGCGACGGCGGCCGCCCGCGTCTGATCGCCTTCCAAGGTGGGCCTTTGGCAAAGGCGTGGGCGGCCCTTCCGCCCGACCAGCGCCAGGCTGCGCTTTTCACTCATCTTTCCAAGGTGTTCGGCCCCAAAGCTGCCACGCCTTCTGCGGTGGCGGACGCGGTCTGGGTGGATCATCCCTGGTGCGGCGGTGGGTATAACGCCACCGTGCGCGTCGGCGGCGACCGAGACGCTTTGGCAAACCTTGCCGCCGTCGACGGCCGCATCCGCTTCGCAGGCGCTGAACTGGACGACGCGTTCTGGGGGTATGTGGAAGGGGCAATCCGCAGCGGCCGCCGCGCCACCGCCTCCATCATCGCCGCGCCCGACGTCAAAGCCGCCTGATCGCACACCGTCTCTAGCGGCTTGGGATCTGTCACTGCCGACGTCGCTCTGGAACCGGCCACGGCCGTAAGACCCAGCGTCGGCAGCCGGCACACCCACGTTGACAATTCGCAACGTCAAACGGCCCTTGCAGAGTCACGCTCGTCAAATGCGCCAAAATCGCCTCATCCGTGGCCATTTTGCGTGTCATCTGTGCTCTCTGCGGCCTACCAAGGTCTTCTACGATCCGGTAATGTCAATGAAAGGTGAATGACCGGCGGTAGGCGCACGCCGCGTGATCAAGCTAAACATGTCGGGCGCGTAAAGGTCTGATCAGCGATGCGGAATGGTTTGAAAGAACGCAGGGAAAGGCGGCGCCTGATGCGGGCCGAAGCGGCTGAGCGGGCCGCCGCCGCAGACGATGCGGCGGCTGAGAAGGCACGCCGCAACGCCAAGTCGTTCGTTCCCGGTGTGGTCCTCGCCGCGTCTGCGCTGGGGTTTTTGTTTCTTTTCGCCACACAGCCCGCTGTCCCCATGCGCCCTGAGGTGGTGGAGACCATTGCCGTCACCACCACGCGTGCCGCCTTCCAAACCTATCAACCCGAAATCCAGCGTTATGGCGAAGTAACGCCAGGCCGCCGGCTAGAAGTCAGGCCCAAGGTGGGCGGCGAAGTGGTCAAGATCTCCGACGGTTTGAAGGACGGCGTCTTCGTGGAGGCGGGAGAAGAACTCTTCGAGCTTGACCGCTTCAAGTTTGAGTCGGCCCTCGCAGACGCCCAACATCGGCTGAATGAAGCCAACGCCCACCTCACCGAGCTCAACCACAGTCTTGAAGGGGAGGCCCAGCGCCTTGCCCTTTACAATCAGCAGCTCGACCTTGCCTCGCGGGACGTGGAGCGCGCCAAGTCGCTGGTGGAAAGCCGCATCGCCGCCGAGCGGACGCGCGATGACCGCACCCATGTGATGATGGAACGCCAGCATTCGGTGAACCGGTCCATCAACCAAATCGACCTGTGGAAGGCGCTGATCGAGCAGCAAGAGGCCGTCATCGAGCGGCTGGAAGAAAACATCACACTTGCCGAGCGCGACCTCTCCGACACCCTCGTCAAAGCCCCGTTCCCAGGTTTTGTGGACGATGTGATGATCGAGGCGGGCCGCGTCGTCACCGCCTATGAGCAGGTCGCCGTCCTCATCGACGCGAACTGGCTGGAAGTGCGCTTTGTCATGAGCAACAGCCAGTACGGGCGCATCCTGTCGGAAGGCGAGACGCTCATCGGGCGCTCCGTCAAGGTGGCTTGGCGGCTCGGCGGCACGCTGTTTGAGTTTGACGCCAAGGTGGAGCGCCTCGGCGCGGTGATCGATGCGGCAAGCGGCGGTGTGGAGGTCTTCGCCAGGCTCCAAGGCATCGACCAGCATACCCCGATCCGCCCCGGCGCCTTTGTCGAGATCTATGTGCCCGACCGTGTCTACGAAAACGTCATGCGCCTGCCGGAGGCAGCCATCTACGACACCGGCTCCGTCTTCGTCCTTGGCGAGGAGGACCGCCTGCGCGCCCGCACCGTCAACGTTTTGGGGCGCGATGGTGAGCATGTGTTCGTGACCGGCGCCATCGACCCCGGTGCAACGGTGTTGACCATGCGCGTGCCCGGCATTGAGGAAGGCGTGAAGGTGGCCGCGCAGTGACCGGTCGCCCTCGCACCATGAGGGCGTCACGCCACCCTTTGCGGCACTGCACGCAATGAACACCCTTCCCCAACGCGGCAACGGCATCATCGGCCTCTTCGTGCGTCACCGCACGGCGGCCAATGTGTTGATGCTGGCAATGATCGTCAGCGGCATCTTCGCCATCCAGCGCATCAACATCCAATTCTTCCCCACCATCGACGCCAACTACGTCTTCATCGAGATCCCCTGGTCCGGCGCGACGGCGGCCGACATTGAAACCCGCATCATTTCCAGCGTGGTGCCCAAGGTCCGATTCCTGGACAATGCGATCGAGACCATCGGCACCGCGCGCGAGGGTTCGGCCCGCATCTCGGTGGAGTTTTCGGCCGGGACGGACATGCAGGCAGCCCTTGCCAGCGTAGAGCGCGCCGTTGCCAGCATCACCACCCTTCCCATCGATTCAGAGCCGCCGCAGATCCTGGTGGTCAACTTTTATGAACCGGTATCGAAGATTGCCATCACAGGCCCCTTTAGCGAGGAGGAGCTGAAGCGCTTCGCCCGCCAGATGCGCGACGATTTGATTGAACGGGGCATCGACCAGGTGGTCTTCGTGGGGCTGCGCGGGGCGGAGGTGGCCGTCCTCGTGCCTGAGCGCAAACAGCGCGAGTTCGGCCTGTCCACGGGTCAGATTGCCGAAAAGATCAAACGCAGCGTGGAAAGCATCCCGTCAGGCACCCTGGACGGCGACAGGGAAATCCAGCTGCGATCCGTCGGAACGGAGCAGACGCCTGAGCGGCTCGCCGAAATCGAACTGCGTGCCCTTCCGACCGGCGAGAAGATTACGGTTGGCGATGTGGCCGCCGTCACCCAACGGTTCGAGCGCACCGACCCGAAAGGCAAGATCCGCGGAGAGACCGCCATCGAGCTGCGGGTCCAAAGGGCAAAGTCGGCCGACACGTTGGAGACGATGCAGATCGTCGACACCTACATCGCCCACGCCCGCCAGACCTTTCCCTCCACCCTCACCATCGCCCAGTACGACAATTCAGGCCGCTATGTGATTGAGCGCATCGCCGTCCTGGTCGAGAACGGGTTGATCGGGCTGATCCTCGTGGGGATCGTGCTTGCCCTGTTCCTGGACTTTCGGGTCGCGGCGTGGGTGTGCATCGGCATCCCCGTGTCGATCCTCGGCACGTTCGGCTTCATGTGGATTTCCGGGCAGACCATGAACATGGTCTCCGTGTTCGGCCTCATCATGATGATCGGTGTCATCGTGGATGATGCGATTGTTGTGGGCGAACACGTGGCCACCCAGCGGGCTGCGGGCCTTGATTCCGCGTCAGCGGCCGAACTGGGCACGACGGCGATGCTCAAACCGGTCATAGCCGCGACGCTGACAACGCAGGCCGCGTTCGTCCCGATATTCCTCCTGACAGGCCCCATCGGCCAGGTGATGGCGGCCATCCCCATGGTGGTAATTGCCGTCCTCGCCGCCTCGCTGCTTGAGTGCTTTTTGGTCCTCCCGGGCCATTTGGCGGGCGGCCGGCAGGGCGTGCCACGGGCGCCGAGCCGCTTCCGGCGCGGGTTCGACAACCGGTTCGCCATCTTCCGCGACCGCTACTTCTTCAACGCGCTGAAGACGGTGTGCGAGTGGCGCTACACCTTCCTTGCCGCCTTGGTGGGCCTTGCATTGATTGCTGCGGGCACCGTGATGTTCGACCGGCTGAAGGCGCACTTCTTCTTCACGCCCGAGCCTGAGCTTGTGCGGGCAAACGTCACCTTCATTCCAGGCTATCCCGTCAACGACCAGGTGGCCGCGCTCCGCCTCATCGAAGACACGCTCTACACCACCGAGGCCGAGTTGATTTCCGCTTCGGGGGGCCGGCTGGTGGAGGCCACCTTCACCACAGTCGGCGCCTATGAAGTGTTCGACTTCGTGCCCCTCCAGAACGTTGCCCAGCTTGAGATTGCACTGACCGCCAGCGAATCGCGCGATGTGACGACGGCGCAGTTCGTCAAAGCCTGGCGGGCCGGGATGCCTCCTGTGGCGGGCGTTCAGAACATTGCCGTCTCCCCCGTGGAGCCTGCGGGCCTGCCCCAGCGCGCCATCGAGGTGGACCTGTTCGACGCGCCGCTTGCGGACCTCAAGAAAGGCGCCGAAGAGGTGGCCGCAGCACTGGCCCGCTACGACGGTGTGGAGGGGATCTTCGACAACCTCCCCTACGGCAAGCAGGAGCTGACCGTCACCTTGACCAGCCGCGGCGAGGCGTTGGGCTTTACCATTGAAGCGGTTGGCCGGCAGATCCGCGACCTTGTGGAAGGCGCCATCGCCGACCGCTTTTCCAAGAACGAGGAAGAGGTCACCATCAAGGTTCTGCGTGATGATCGCGGTGGCCGGCCCGACCTGAACGACCTTCTCCTGAAAGGACCGACGGGGGCCTGGGTGCCCCTCGGCGAGGTGGCCACCCTCACTGAAGTGGATAGCTTTGCCATCATCAGGCACAAGCAGGGCGGCCGGCGCACCGTCACCGTCGGGGCCGACGTGGACAATCAGATCACCTCGGCCAACACGGTGGTGCGGGCCATCGAACCCACCATCAAAGAGATCGCCGACCGCTATGGCGCCCGCTACAGTTTCGAAGGCGAAACCCGCGAGCAGGCGCAGTCTTTCGAGGACTTCTCCTATGGCCTCGTGATGGCCGGGGCCTTCATCTACATGATCCTTGCGTTGTTCTTGGAGAGCTTCCTGCGGCCGATCTTTGTGCTGGTAATTGTCCCGTTCGGGATCTTGGGGGCCATCGCAGGCCACCTCATCATGGATCTTGACCTCACCATCATCAGCTTTGTGGGCATCTTGGGTCTGAGCGGCATTCTGGTGAACGATTCCATCATCATGATCGACCGCATCTCAAAGCGCATCGCCAATGGAGAAGACCCGCGCACAGCAGCGCTGAACGGCAGCAGGGATCGCCTGCGCGCCGTGGTCCTCACCTCCGTGACGACCATCTGCGGGCTCCTGCCCATCATGTTCGAGACCAGCCAGCAAGCCCAGTTCCTGATCCCGCTCGCGGTCACTTTCGTGTTCGGGCTGCTTGTCTCTACCTTCGTGGTGACGTTCCTGATCCCCGTCCTTTTCGCCATCAGCGAGGACTTGGCGCCGATGGTGGAGCGGGCCCGCAGCCGTTTCTCCCGCCAGCCGGTTCCTGAAGAGTAGGCGGCAAGACACGCGCCATTGTCAGCCCAAACTGATCAGCCCAAAAAGAGTTCAGCTCAGACTGGTCAGCCCACCATGGGTTCAGATCCACCGCCGTGGCGCATCTTATCAAGCCGTGCGCGGGCAAGGTCGGCGGGCAGACGCTCCTTGTGGGCAATCATAAGGACGACGCCCGCAACCGCTGCCAGCACCAACAGGTCGACGCCTGCTGGCAGCGCGCCCGTGCCGCCGCCATAGTTGCCGAAGCGAGAGACGGCGAGGAGACCGAGGAGCCACGGCAGTAGCCAGAACAGGGCGCGATACTCAGCGCGTTTGAGGTGGGCACCGCCGAACAGGCGGGCGAGAATCGGCAGTGCGAGAATGCCCACCACCGCAAAGGGCACCACCAGCCGCACCACGTTCCAACCCGCCCAGTAGACCGTGTAGTTGGCGAGCAAGAAGGCGAGCGCGGCCACCGCAACGCCTGCCGGCAGGCGGTATCGGCGTTCGGCATCAGGCGCCTGGGCCCGCAGCGCAATCATACTCAACGATCCAAGGCCCAGCGAAAGGACAAGGGAACTCGACACCAGCGTCATCATCGCCTGCCACCCAGGGAACGGCAGGAGGAGGACGAGCGCCACACCGAAGTTCACCCACAAAGCGGGCCCCGGAACACCATGGCGGTTGAGCCGCGCCACACGGGCCGGTGCGTGGCCGTTCTGCGCCATGGCCCTGTTGAGCCGCGCGGCAATGCCGGTGGACACAAGGGCCGTGCCCCCCGGCGATACACCGGCGTCGATGAACAACACGAGCGCAAACCACGACAGGCCTAAGGCGATGGCCATCTGGGCGAAGGGACCTGCACCAGTGTTGTCCGACAGGCTGGCCCACCCCTTCGCCAGCTGGTCCTCCGACAGGGCCCCCACAAACACCACCGACAGCAAGATGTAGATGATGACCGTCGTGCTCATGGCGGCAAAGATGGTGAGCGGCACGGTGCGTTCGGGCCGGTGCGCTTCGCCCGCAAGCTCGATGGTGGCGCGGAAGCCGAGGAAGGCGAGGATCGCACCGCCCGAAGTCACGGCCCCAAGGATTCCGGCCATCCCGAAGGGGGCGAACCCGCCATGATCGGTGAAGTTCGAAGGCTCGAACCGCACCAGCAAAAACACCACGATGGTGAAGATCGGGATGGCAAGCTTCCACACCGCAAGGGGCGTATTGGCGCGGGCAAGGACTTTTACGCCGTAGCTGTTCAAAAGCACCATCGCAAACAACAGCGGGATGCAGGTGGCGATTCCGAGCGGTGTGAGTGCGATGGTGCCACGCTCGGTATGGGCAAGCATCGGCGCAAAGGCGCTCAGATACTCGATGATGGCCATCACTTCCAGCGGCGCGACCGCCAGATAGCCCAGCCAGTTGAGGAGGCTCGCGGTGAAGGCGGCAAAGTCGCCATGGGTCGCATAAGGAATGCGCGCCGACGCGCCGGAGACGGGAAGCAGCCCGCCGATCTCCGCATAGACCATGGCGATGATGAAGATCACCAGCCCGCCGATGGCAATGGAGATGATCCCCGCCGGGCCGGCAAACTGGGCCGAATACATGGCCGAAAACAGCCAGCTGGATCCCACCATGGTGGAGATGGTGAGGAAGTAGAGGGCAGGCCCGTTCAGCCGCTTGGGTGGCGCGTGGTGCACCCCCGCGCCATGCCCCTTCAATGGCCCACCCCTTCGCGGGTCCGGCCGCGCAGGCGCATTGGCTGGCTCATGTCCCATCGTCAGGCCCGCCCGTCAGCTGTTTGATGATGCCCGGCAGCCCGCCGCCTTCCCCCATTGCCACGTGAATGGTCACGATCCGTCCTTCGCGCACCCGCGCCACGAAAGGCTCCGGCGGAAGGCTGAAGCGCTTGCCGGTGGGCGTGAGATGGCTGAGGGCGGGAAGAGTTGTGCGCCCCGTGTGGCAGCCCGTTAGCTGGACGGTGCCGCGCACCTCCTCGCCGTCTTCTGCAGTGATGGCCGTGTTGTGGCTCACGTCAGAAAACAAAGGCTCGATCAGCTTCAACTGACCGAGCCATGTGTCGCCATCCATGGGGTCGGGGTGGAGGGTGCTTGAGCGGGTAAAGTCGTCGCTCAAGCAGGACTTTGCGCGGGCAAAGTCGCCCTCATCAATGGCGTTGAACAAGGCCACGACCACGGCGCCGTTCATGGGCTTGCCTCCTCAGATCTGACGCTTGCCGGAAGGCGGACCGCGATGAGAAGGGCAAAGACGTTGAAGACAATGGCCGCCAACAGCCCGCCGCGACCTGCCGTCACGAACCCCTCCCGCAGCGTCGTGACGACCCCCGCCGTTGCAGGGTTGTCCGACAGAGATTTCATCACCGACAGGTCTTCAGCTTTTGCCGCGCCAGCCCCCGTGCGGTAGTGGGTCATTGCCTCCAGCGTGGTGCGGTCGGTTGCGGTAAGGGCTGGCGTGTCAGCAATCACTCCGCTGGTGGAGGCAACCGTCAGGCCGATCATCAAGCCCACCATGAGCGCGGTGGAGACCGCGTCGAACCCCAGGCGTAGGGTGGAGGAAATGCCGCTCGCCCGCGACGACAAGGACGTCGGGACATCGCCCAGAAGCGCGTTCATGAACGCCGAAAAGGCAATGGTGTAGGCACAGCCATAGGGAAAGAGGGGGATCGCCAGCGTGTAAGGCGAACCGGACGCACTCACCAAAGGAACCATCGCCCCCAGGAGCACGATCTGGATGGCAAGGCACCACAGCGCGACAGGTCGCTTGCCGAAGCGGCCCACCAGCCGCGCGCTCATCAAACCGCCGCACACCATGCCCGCGCCAAGGACGAAAAGCGCCACACCGGCCTGAAACGCCCCCGCGCCAAGTACGAATTGCAGGTAAATGGGCAGCATGATCATCAGCCCGTAAAGGGCCATGGACATGGACGCACTGCCCAGGAGCGAGATGCGAAAGCTGCGCACCTCTAGGATGGCTGGCTCCAACAGGACCACGCGCCCCGCCTTAGCCCGGCGCGCCTCCACCACAAAAAGGGCAAGGGCGAGCGCCGCCCCGAGGGCAATGAGGAGCGGGACGGGCGACAGAGGGCCCACCGCCACATCGGTCTCGGCCGTCCACCAGCCAAGGTTGGTGCCTTCCTGGAAGCTCAGCACCACGGCCGCCATCATCAGCGCCAGGAGGACGATGCCCCAGGCATCGAAGGAGAAGTTGCCGTCTCGCGCTGCGTCCTCAGCAATGGCAAGCCGTGCCCCGAGCGCAATGGCGATGCAGATGGGAATGTTGATCAAGAACGCATAGCGCCAGGACGAAAAGCTTGCGAACGCCCCGCCGAGAAGTGGGCCGATGGCCACCGCAGAGGCCGTCACCGTGGACCACAGGGCAAAGGCAAGGGTGCGCGCCGAGCCTGACGGAAACATCACGTTCACAAGGCCCATGATGGCGGGGGTCAACGCTGCAAACACAAAGCCCTGCACCGCGCGGCCGAGGAGAAGGGTGAACAGATCGTCCGCCAGCGCCGTGATGACGCTGCCGGCCCCGAAGGCGAGAAAGCCGATCATCACCACACGGCGCCGGCCCACAACATCAGCCACTTGGCCCATGACGGTGACGGCCGCGGCCGCCGCAATCATAAAAATGGTGATGGAGAGCGAGGCGGATTCAACGCCGATGGACAGATCCCGGGAAATGTGCGGCAGGACCACCGCCGTCACCGTCTGATCCATGACGATGAGAAGGACCCCGCACAGCAAGACGGCAAGGCTTATCCATCGCTTCGAGAGTGACGCGTCGAGGGTGGCCGCGTCAGCCATGCAAGACGAAGGTGGGCACAATCGACCCACCGGAGGTGACATTCGACACCCCGCTCCCGCTGAGGCGACACAAGATGCCCTCCAACCGACCGCTGAACATGAAGGGGTCCGTGCTCATCTCATAGGTGACGGGGGACAAAGGGTCGTCCAAAGGCGGGAACGCCTCCATGGCGGGATGAATGGCCGTTTGCACCACGAGGCCGTGCTGAAGGGCGTCCTGCAAGGCGCCATCCCACTCGCTCTCGGTCAGCTTCCACCCGAGCGAGATGCCGCGTCCGCCAAAGTCGTGGTTGGGTTTGAGCACGAGGGACTCCCGCTCGCGCCGACACCAGTCAAGCAGCCCGCCCGTCTCGCCATGGGGCAGCGCGGTCTCACGGTCCTCCACAATCCGCGTATAGGGAATGGACTGTGCGACGGCGGCCTGCTCTTGCGCTGTGAAGCCAAAGTCAAACCGCGGGTCCGTCAACAGGGCGAAGAGGGCCTTGCGATCAAGGACTGAGGCGAAGAACGGGTCGATGATCAGCGCCAGCTGCTGCTCGGCCGCCGTCAGGAGTGCCTGGGCCTCGTCGAGATCCTCAAGCATCTCCATGATGGTCAAGCGCCTGTAGACGACGTCGACGGGTTCACCCTTGGCACACAGCCGACCGCCGGCAATCTCAAGCTCACGCGGTTCGGCGAGGATGCAGCGGCAACCTGCCGCCTCCATCCAGCGCGAAAAGGTCTCAAACTCGCCCACAAGAGGGGCACCTTCGATGAAGTCCACCAGCGCCACAGTCGGTGTCGGTGTCTGCCCGCCCCACTCGCGAAATGCCGAAAGGAGTGAGCCGACCACAGCGCCTTTGAGGTCGAACCCGCGCGCGTCCACCGCCCCGGCAAAATCTTTGAAAATGTCGGAAGACTGAAACATCTGCGTCAGGTCATGGGTGATCTCAAGGCCGCCTGGAATGGCCCCGTTCACCTCGAAAAAGCCCCAACCGCTCTCAGTTGCCGTGGCGTCGAGCCTGACGCTGACATCGGTCCGCAAAAGCTTGATGGGAAGGTCAAGCAAGCGTTTCTCAAGGGGGCCGAACGGGCCCAACTCGCTCAGAAGAGTGGCCTGATCGTCAGCGATCGCCCGTTCCACCTTGTTGATGGCCGACAAGATGAGGCCGCTGGATCGGGACAAGTCGTTGAGCTGGGTGGCACTCACAAAACGCGGGCGCACCACCGCACAGGCAGCATGATCTTTGTAGGCGACGCCACGCTCTGAAAACTCTTCGGCGAAGGTCGCAATCAATGCATCGCGATTGGCGGCGTGCTGCAGACGGTCCATCCACACGGCGATGGCCTCGTCAACGCGCGGGTCCCGCGGCGCCGTTCCCTTGGAGTATCTGCCTGTCATGGAAAGTCTCGCACCGCCGTCATTGCCACGCCCGTCGCGCCCTGCCCTGCCACAAGCGTGTTGTCACGCGCCAAGGTCCGCCCCCTCGCGCAGCCAGGTGGGTGGGGCCAAGCCGAGGTGGTCCTGCAGAACCCGCTCAGTGGAGGATAGGGCGCCCAAGATCCAGGCCTGGTGGGAAGAAAAGGCCTCACCGCACACATAGATCTCGTCG
>JBCDCF010000004.1:0-20015 GCA_039182345.1 Pseudomonadota bacterium | reverse complement strand
TGGCGTCAGACCGGCGCGGGACGATGGGAGAAGAAAGCGTAAGGCGGTCGAATGAGACCCTCGGCACAGCCGTAGAGCCTGGTGTGGCCGCAAGGTGGCTCAGGTCCAAAGCCGCCTTGGGGAGGTTGAGCGGGGCGCGCGGGCGCCAGGGCGCGGCTCCTGTCTGGGTGCATCCACCGTATCCAGCGCGGGGCGTGAGGGGTGTGTGCTGGCGCCCTCCAACGCTTTTAGGCAGGAGAGGACTTCGCACAGGATCTCTTCAAGGCGGGCCACATCGCTCTTGTCGGCGGTGCGGCTGATGCTGCGCACAAGGTCGGTGATGAGACCGTCGCGGCCGGCAAGGCTTTCGGTGCTGGCAACCGTTGCCGGCGGTCTATGGCGCGGCACGTCCGCAGGGGGGCGCGGCGCAAGGGTGCGTGAGGGGGCAATGGCGGTGCGCGTGGCGGGCGCCGGCCGGGGTGCGATGGCTGACCGCTCGCGCGCACGCTCGGCCCGTGCGCTTTGGGCGGCACGTTCCCGGCGCAGCGTCTCGATGGTGTGGGCAAGGTTGAGGAAATCTTTGGCGCCGGCTTCTTGTTTCACAGGATGGTGGGGCGAAGGCGGGCGGGACACTGTCGGTCGGCGGCGATAGTCTTTGGCGGCGGTCCGGGGCTCTTCGTAGGGTTGGTGCCAGGGGGCCGGTTGCTCCGCCTCCGATTCGTTGGCGCTGTGGCCGAAACCGCGGGTGCTGCGCCAGGCATCGCGCTCTCCCGCTGGCAAGAGCCGTTCCGGCCCCCGGTCCATGGTGTCCCTCAACATCGGCTTCCCTTCGTGCGCGGGGATGATGGCCGCACCGGCGAATCGAGCGATCCGCGCCAGCGATGAAGGATTGGACTAGCTTTCCGCCGCACACGCAAAGGCCCCATAAGGTTATGCACAGTGCAGCACACGTTTTACTCTAAAGCGTGGATATCGATGCTTGTGCGTTCCCTCAGCCCGCCATCGGGGCGTCGATGGTTCATAAAGGCGGTCGACATGGCGGGCGGTGACGCCTTGCCTCAGGAGATGCCGATGGACGCCATGGTGATTGAGCAAGGGTCAGCGGCTGCCTGCGGCGTGGACGAGGCAGGCCGAGGCCCATGGGCGGGCCCTGTTGTGGTGGCCGCTGCCGTCATCGACCCCCTAGACCCCATTGATGGTCTTGACGATTCCAAGCGCCTGAAAGCGGCCGAGCGCGCGCGTCTTTGCGACCTCATCCTGGCGCGGGCGGACGTGTGTGTGGTGGCGGTCAGCGCCCGGCGGATCGATGCCATGAACATCCGCGCCGCCACCCTCTGGGGGATGATGCGGGCCGTCCAGGGGCTTTCCCATCGCCCCTCCCTTGCCCTTATTGATGGGCGCGATGTGCCCGACGGCCTCGGCCTTGCCGGCCGCGCCATCGTGGGGGGCGATGCCAAGGTTCCCGCCATCTCGGCTGCCTCCATTGTCGCCAAGGTCACCCGCGACAGGCTGATGACCCGCCTCGCTGCCACCTTCCCGGACTATGGCTTCGAGCGGCACAAGGGGTATGGCACCGCCCAGCATGCCCAAGCGTTGGCCGCCCACGGCCCCACCATCCACCACAGGATGACGTTTGCGCCGGTGCGCCGTGCTGCTGCCGCTGCCTCCCGTCAGCGTGTCGCGCCAAAAAATTGATCATGCCTGCCGATTGGGCGCGACAGCTGCCACGCTAGGGTGTATAAGTCGGTGTAACCAACGTTTGGCTGTCATCTTTTTGACATCGTTCGCTGACCCCGACCCCACATCCAAGGCCATGATCCCGACACCATGAAAGTGTCTGTCATCACGCCGTGCTTCAACGCGGCCTCCTCCATCGCCCACACCATTGAGAGCTTTCTTGCCCAACACCACGGCGAGAAGGAGATGATTGTGGTGGACGGCGCCTCCCGCGACGGCACGCAGGACGTTGTGCGCCGCTATGGTCGCGACGGTGTGCGCCTCATCTCAGAGCCTGACAGGGGCATGTACGATGCCCTCAACAAAGGCTTTGCCGCCTTCGACGGTGATGTGGTGGGCGCCCTCAACGCCGATGACACCTTCCACGATCGCCATGTGCTGGGCCGCATCGCCGACGCCCTTACCGGGGCTGACATTGTGTTCGGCGATCTCAACTTTGTGGTCGACCATGCCTCCAAGCGCATCGTGCGGCGCTGGCGGGGCGGGGCGCGGCCGAGAGGGGGCTTTCGCACAGGGTGGATGCCCGCCCACCCCACCTTCTACATCAGGCGCGAGGTGGCGGACGCCGTCGGCCCGTTCGACCTCTCCCTTGCCACTGCCTCCGACTATGACTTCATGCTGCGCGCGGTGGAGCTGTTCGACCATCGCACCGTCCATATCGACGCGGTGCTGGTGGACATGATGCAGGGTGGGCGCAGCACGGCCAGCCTCAGCGCCCACATCCGCCACAATATCGAAGCGCTCACCTCGCGCCGCAAATGGCTGAACGCGCCCTTGGTGGATCAGGCGCTTGTGCGCAAACCCGCCCGCAAGATCGGCCAGTTCCTGGTGCGCTGACCGGTACCGGTGGCGGCGCGAGGGACGTGGGCCGCCCTGTCCCGGCAGGACGGTGACTAAGGAACTTTCCTTATGTTTCTGACCCTCAAGGGCCGATTTATATCGAGCGGAGGTCCGGCCTCACGCACACCGCAGGCTGACCGGGAGCCCTGAAGCGGGTTTCATCGGCGCATGAGACGGCGGCCGCCGCAGCGGCACCCCCGGCGCACGAACAGACCAACGCGCAACTGTGCGAAGGCGGGGCGCCCAACGGCCCGGCGGAAAGGAGAGGTCGGGTTGAAATCCTGGGTCTTCCCCAAGGGCGCGAGCCGTCCGTCGGCCGACAACGAACCCCATCCCCACCATGCCGGCTCCACCTGGCACGACCGACCGGCGGGGGATGCGTTGGCCGCCTTCCAGACCGACATGGCCGGTCTGTCTGATGGCGCAGTGGCCGAGCGTCGCGAGCGCTGTGGTGCAAACCGGTTGGAAGAGGCGCGGCGGCAAGGCCCGCTCCTGCGCCTCCTTCGCCAATTCCACAACGTTCTCATCTACGTCCTTCTGGTGGCCGCCGCGGTCACGGCGCTGCTGGGCCACACGGTCGACACGGGCGTCATCCTTGCCGTCGTGGTGGTGAATGCTGTCATCGGCTTCGTCCAGGAAGGGCGGGCAGAGGCTGCCCTTGCCGCAATCCGCGGGATGCTGGCTCCCGAGGCCACGGTCCTGCGCGAGGGGCGGCGCAAGAGCATCCCCGGCGAGGACTTGGTGCCTGGCGACATTGTCCTCTTGGAAGCCGGTGACAAGGTGCCTGGCGACCTTCGCCTCACCACCGTGCGCGGTCTCACCATTCAAGAGGCGGTGCTGACGGGAGAGTCCGTGCCTGTGGAAAAGGCCGAGGCGCCTGTCGGTACCCACGCGCCCCTCGGCGACCGCACCTCCATGGCCTTCTCAGGCACCATGGTGGCGGCAGGTCAGGGACGCGGCGTTGCGGTCGCCACAGGCGGTGAGACGGAGATCGGCCGTATCAGCGGGCTCCTTGCAGAGGTGGAGGGAACCACAACGCCTCTCATCCGCCAGATGGGCATTTTCGCCAAATGGCTGACGGCCTTCATCCTCGTGGTGGGCGGTCTGATCCTTGCCTTTGGCCTCACCTTCGGCACCATGACCTTCAGCGAGCTCTTTATGGCCGTGGTGGGTCTGTCGGTGGCAGCGATCCCCGAAGGACTGCCGGCGATCTTGACGGTGACCCTTGCCATCGGCGTTCAGGGAATGGCGCGCCGCCACGCCATTGTGCGGCGCCTTCCCTCCATCGAGACCCTCGGCTCCGTCTCTGTCATCTGCACCGACAAGACCGGGACCTTGACCAAGAACGAGATGACGGTGGCTTCCGTTGCCACCGCCAAGCGCCGCTACAGCGTGTCTGGCGCAGGCTACACCCCCCACGGCGCCATCGTCACAGGCGGCGAGGATGTGATGGCCGCCGACCACCCGCTTCTGGAAGCGCTCGCGAAAGGTGCGCTCCTGTGCAACGACGCCGAACTCAGCGAGGCGGACGGCGGATGGACGGTGAATGGCGACCCCATGGAAGGGGCCCTTGTCACCTTCGCCGCCAAGGCAGGGCTTGATGCCCACACCGTGCGCCGCGCCAACCCGCAGACCGATGCCATTCCCTTCGATGCCCAGCATCGCTTCATGGCAAGCCTTCACCATGACCACGAAGGCCACAACGCCATCCACGTGAAAGGCGCGCCCGAGCGGCTCCTTGGCATGTGCACATTCCAGGCCGATGATGATGACGGCGAGGCGGTGCTCGACACCCACTACTGGCACGAACAGGCCCTTGCCATTGCCGCAGAAGGCCAAAGGGTGCTGGCCATTGCCACCCGTGTGGCCGATGGCGACCGACCCACCTTGCGCTTTGACGATGTGGAGGAGGGGCTGACGCTGCTCGGCCTCGTCGGCCTCATCGATCCACCCCGGGAGGAGGCTGTTGCCGCGGTCGCCGAATGCCGCGCAGCAGGGATCAGGGTCAAGATGATCACCGGCGACCATGCTGGCACCGCCGCGGCCATTGCCCGCCAGCTCGGCCTGCACAATGCCGCCGACGTGATGGAAGGGTCCGACATCGACGGCCTCGACCCCGACGCTCTGAAGGCGCGCGTGGACGGGGTGGACGTGTTTGCCCGCACCAGCCCCGAACACAAGCTGCGCCTTGTGGAAGCGCTCCAGTCCACAGGCGCTGTGGTGGCGATGACAGGCGATGGGGTGAACGATGCCCCTGCGCTCAAGCGCGCCGACATCGGCATTGCCATGGGCGGTAAAGGCACCGAGGCGGCAAAGGAAGCAGCCGAGATCGTCCTTGCTGACGACAACTTCGCCACCATTGCCGCCGCCGTTAAGGCGGGCCGCACCGTCTATGCGAATCTGAAGAAGGCGATCGTCTTCCTGTTGCCCGTCAATGGCGGGGAGTCCCTCAGCCTCATTGCCGCCATTCTCCTCGGCCTCACGCTTCCCATCACCCCAGTGCAGATTTTGTGGGTAAACATGGTGAGCTCGGTCGTCCTTGCCATGACGCTCGCCTTCGAGCGGTCCGACGCCACCATCATGAACCGTCCGCCGCGCGCGCCCGATGAGCCGATCCTCTCGGCCTTCGTGTTGTGGCGTGTGGCGTTCGTGTCGGTGCTGTTCTGCGCGGGGATCTTCGGCAGCTTCACGGTCGCCCAAGCTCAGGGGGCCACCTTGGAGGAGGCGCGCACCATTGCCGTCAACGCCTTGGTGGCCATGGAGGTGTTTTACCTCCTGTCGGTGCGCCAGCTCCACAACCCTTCGCTCAGCTGGGGGCGGCTTCTCAGCTCCCGCCCGGTTCTCCTTGCCATCGGTGCCGTCGCAACGCTCCAGCTCCTGTTCACCTATGCGCCATTCATGGAGATGTTCTTTGAGACCCGGCCCTTATCGTTGATGCAAGGGCTTGGGGTGCTGGGTGTTGGCGTGGCACTCTTTGTGCTGCTGGAGGTGGAAAAGCGCGCCGTTCACGCCGTCCGAGGGGCAGGGGGGCAGCGCTCGGGCCCCGGCGGGTCGGCGCCCTCCTCCATGACCGCACAGCGGGACGGCGGGCGGGCATGAAGGACGCGGCACCAAAGGGCTTTTTGCCATGACTGAGGTCATCACAGGCTACATTTTCTACGAGATGGCCGCCCTTCTGGTCCTTGCCGCCGTGGTGGGGTTCCTTGGGCTTTTGCTGCGCCAACCCTTGATCGTCAGCTTCATCGCTGTGGGGATCATCGCCGGCCCCTCCGTCCTCGGCATTGCCCAATCCAACGAACATATCGACCTTCTGGCCGAACTTGGCATTGCGGTCCTGTTGTTCCTTGTGGGGCTGAAGCTCGACCTCAACCTTGTGCGCACCCTCGGCCTCGTGGCGCTGACCACAGGGCTCGGCCAGGTGGCCTTCACCACCGTGTTCGGCTTCTTGATTGCCTTGGCGCTCGGCTTTGACGCCGTCACCAGCCTTTATGTGGCCGTGGCGCTGACGTTCTCCTCCACCATCATCATCGTGAAGCTGTTGTCCGATAAGCGCGAGATCGACGCGCTGCACGGGCGCATCGCCCTCGGCTTCCTCATCGTCCAGGACCTTGTGGTGGTCTTCTCCATGATCGTCCTGTCCGCCCTTGCGGTGGGGGCCGCTGGCGACGCGGCGCTCATCGATGTGGTGATCGTCTTCGTCTACGGCCTTGCGATGCTGGGGGGCGTGGCACTTTTCATCCGCTATGTGGCGAACCCGTTGGTGGAGCGGCTGGCCCGCGCGCCCGAACTCCTGGTGTCCTTCGCCATCGGCTGGGCGGCCTGCCTTGCCGCCATCGGCCACTATCTGGGTTTCGGCAAGGAGCTTGGGGGGCTGCTGGCGGGGGTGTCGCTCGCCTCCACACCGTTCAGGGAGGCGATTGCGGCGCGCCTTGCTTCCTTGCGCGACTTCTTGCTCCTGTTCTTCTTCATCGCGCTGGGGGCTGCCCTCGACCTCTCGGTCTTGGGCGACAATGTGGTGGCAGCGCTTGTCTTCTCGGCCTTCGTCCTCATCGGCAACCCATTGATCGTGCTCATCATCATGGGGTTGATGGGGTATGCCAAGCGCACCGGCTTCCTGGCAGGGCTGACGGTGGCGCAGATCAGCGAGTTTTCGCTCATCTTCATGGCCATGGGGGTGACGCTCGGCCACGTGGGCGACGGGGCCATGGGACTTGTCACCCTGGTGGGCCTCATCACCAGTGCCGCCTCCACCTACATGATCACCTACTCCCACACCCTTTATCGTGTGCTTGAGCCTGTGCTCACACCATTTGAACGGCGCAGCCCAAGCCGCGAGGGCAAGACCGAACCGCCCCCCAAGGCGCGCTACGATGTGATTGTGTTCGGCCTTGGCCGCTACGGTCTTGCGACGGCCTTGCAGATTGGCGAGGCGGGCAAGCGTGTGCTCGGCGTCGACTTCAGCCCCGTTGCGGTGCGTTATGCCCGCAGGGAGGGGGTGGATGCCGTGTTTGGCGATGCGACCGACCCTGAACTCCTGGAGCATCTTCCCTTGCGGGGGGCGCAATGGGCAATTGCCGCCGTCCCCGAGCAGCAAGGCGGCCTCACCCATGACGATCCGCGCTCGGCCTTCGTGAAATCGCTCCGCGACATCGGCTTTGACGGCAAGGTCGCCGTCGTCGCCCACGGGACGGAGGTGGCTGACGGATTGGCGAAGGCTGGGGCAGACCTTGTCTTGATGCCTTACCGCGATGCCGCTGCACAGGCGGCTGCTCTCGTCCTTGCCAACGGGTCCGTTGCTCCGGCCGAGCCGGTCGACCCCGAAGGCCAGAAGGAGTTTGCGTGATGAGCCTGTCCGAAACGGCCGACACACCCGCCATGCCCGGTGCCACCCTTACCCGCCTCTTGGCTGTGACGGGTGGTGGGGCTGACGACGGCGCGCTGTTGAAGGAGGCGTTCGCCTTTGCCGCACGCACAGGCGCTGAGATGTGCGTCCTTTCGGTCGTGGAGCCACCGTCCGACCTTGCCGCCGTCGCGCACGCCTCAGGCCTTGATGAGGCGGGCATCAAGGAGCGCCTATGTCAGGAACGGCGCGATGGGGTGAAGGCGCTGGTGGCGTCCCTGTCACCGGACACCACCCCTGAGATCGCCGTGCGGGTGGGCAAGCCCTTTATCGAGATCATCGCCTACGTTCACGCCCACGACGTCGACTTCGTCATGAAGGATGCCGACGATGTCCATGGGATTGCCTCTTACGTCTTTGCCAGCACCGACCAGCATCTTCTGCGCAAATGCCCTTGCCCTGTCTGGCTACGGGTGGGCGCTGAGCGGCATGGGCCGCGCACGGTCCTTGCCGCGGTGGATGTGGACCGCGCCATGGCCAGCGAGCCCAGCACCCTTGAGGGGCTGAACCGCACCATCTTGCAGACTGCGGCCCTTGTGGCGGGAGAGGGGGGCGGCCCCATCCATGTCTTGCATGTGTGGGAAGCGCCGGGGGAGGGGCTTGTGCGCACCTGGTCCAACGCCCCCAAGCCGCGCCGCGCCGCTGAGGACTATGTGGCCTCCATCCACACCGCCCACAGCAACGCCCTTGCCGACCTTGTGGAATCGGCCGCGGAGTGGATGACGCCGCCCTTGAAGCGTCAGGCGTTCCTGCCCCGGTTGGAGCGCGGGGACCCGCGCACGGTGATCCCCCAATACGTTGCCGACCACAAGGTGGACGTGATTGTCATGGGCACCATCGCGCGCACGGGTGTGCCTGGCTTCATCATCGGCAACACGGCGGAGGATGTCTTGAACGCTGTCGATTGCGCCGTCGTCACCGTCAAGCCGCCGGGCTATGTGAGCCCGCTACGCACGGCCGGTTGAGGCCGCTTCCGCCCGTTCAAAGTGGCGCGCCAGAGCTGCGTTGACGATGCCGGGGTGCTCCACCGGCGGGCAGTGACCGCACGCAGCAATCATCTCCAACACGGCGCCTGGAACGCCTCGGTGGATTTCGCGCCCGTCGTCCGGTGGGATCACAGGGTCGTCCTCGCCCACAATCACAAGGGTGGGGCAGGTGACCGAGCCAAGCCTGTCGCGCCGATCGGCCCGGTGGATGATGGCCTCCTGCTGGGCGCGGAAGGCGGCAAGGCCGAGGGTTTGGGCGGCCGCGTTCATGGCAAGAAGCGCCGGCGTCTTGGCAAGCGCTGGATCGTGGCAGCACAGTTCAAGGTTCTGCCGGCTCGCCTCTTCCATCCCCACCCTTTCGGCAAGGGCAATCCTGTCATGGCGCCTCACCGTGGCGGCAGGGTCTTCCGCCCGGGCGGAGGTGGCGATGAAGGTAAGGCTTTGCAGCGCGCCCATCACATCGGGCAAAAGCTCCAGCGCGATGTAGCCGCCCATGGACCAGGCCACCAGGTGAAAGCGCGCCGGCAGCACCGCCTTCACATGGGCGGCCATGGCGGGAATGGACGTCAGATGCTGGTGGCCTTCTGGCACGATCACCTGGCGCGTCGCACCGAAATGGTCGACCTGATGCACCCATGAGCTCTTGTCCGACTGGAGCCCCGGGAGAAGGACGATGGGGTCAGCCATGGGCGGGCGCGTCCATCACGTCATTAACCTTTTGTGCAAGGTGGCAGGCCACCTGCCTTGGTCCATTGAAAGGGCGCAGCAAAGGCCGCTCGGCACTGCAGCGGGGCTCGGCAAAGGCGCAGCGGGTGCGGAATGCGCAGCCCGACGGTGGGTCGAGGGGGCTTGGCAGCTCGCCGCCCAAAGGGGCGCGGGTGCCACGCTTGTCGGGCGTCGGCTCAGGCGTCGCCTCGATCAAGGTGCGTGTGTAGGGGTGGGCCGGCGCGTTGAAGACGCTGTCCACATCGCCCACCTCGACAATCCGCCCCAGGTACATCACCGCCACCACGTCCGACACATGGGCCACCACCGACAGATCATGGGAGACGAAGATCAGCGTCAGCCCCATCTGCGCCTTCAGCCGCACGATCAGGTTCAGGATCTGCGCCTGGATGGACACGTCGAGGGCTGATACCGCTTCGTCCGCGACAATGAGGTCAGGCGACAGCGCAACGGCGCGCGCAATCCCCACCCTCTGGCACTGCCCGCCCGACAGTTCGTGCGGGAAGCGGGTGAGATGCTCAGGCCCAAGCCCCACTGCCGCGGCGGTGTCCTGCACCTTGCGCTCCCTCTCAGCCTTCGTGCCGACCGCGTAGTTGACGAGGGGCTCTGCGATGATGGCGCGCGCGGTCATGCGCGGGTTAAGGGCGGCAAACGGGTCCTGAAAGATCATCTGGAAGCGTTGGCGCCGGGCTTTGAGGGCCGCGCCCGACAGCTGGGTCAAGTCTTCGCCGTCCAGGTGGATGGTGCCCTCTGTCGGCGCCTCAAGCTGCATGATCAGCTTGGCAAGGGTGGACTTGCCGCACCCTGATTCTCCCACAAGGCCAAGGGTTTGCCCGCGCTCCACCTCCAGCGAAACATCGCTCACCGCATGAAGCTTTTGGGCGGTACGGCCAAGCCCTTTGCCGCCAACCGCATAGGTCTTCCCGACGCCTTTGAGGGAAAGGTACGCCCCGCTCACGACCAGGCCTTCACAATGTCGCTATCGCGTATGGAGGCGTAGACGGCCGCCTCGCGCACGCACCGCGTCAGGTGCCTTGGCCCGACGGCCTTGAGAGGCGGCAACGGGGCATGGCACACCGGCTCGGCCAGCCGGCAGCGAGGCGCGAAGGCACACCCGGCAATGGGTTTGTCGAGCCGCGGCACGCTGCCTTCGATTTCCAGAAGCGGTGCCTTGTGGCCTGCGCGCCGGGAGGGGAGGGAGCGCATCAGCCCCGCCGTATAGCCGTGGGACGGGCGGGAGAAGACGGCCTCCACAGGCCCTTCCTCCACAATGCGGCCCGCGTACATGACCATCATGGTATCGGCGGACGCTGCGACGACGCCAAGGTCGTGGGTGATGAACAAGATGCTCATCCCAAGCTCGCCCGCAAGGTCGCCGATGAGGGTGAGGATCTGGGCCTGCACCGTCACATCGAGGGCGGTGGTGGGCTCATCGGCAATCAAGATGTCAGGTTCGCCGGCAAGGGCGATGGCAATCATCACCCTTTGGCGCATGCCGCCGGACATTTCATGCGGGTAGGCGGACAGGCGCCGCCGCGCGTCCGGCATCTTCACCCTGTCCAGCATCTGAAGGGCGTGGGTGCGCGCGTCGGCCCTGTCGCGGCCGGCATGGACGGCCGCTTCGGCAATTTGCATCCCGACGGTGTGGACGGGGTTGAGGCAGGTCATCGGGTCCTGGAAGACCATGGCGATCCGCCGGCCGCGCACGGCCCGCAACGCAGTCTCCGATGCGCCCACAAGCTCGCGCGCCCCGAGGCGGATGGAGCCGTCGACCTGTGCCCCATGACGCGGCAAAAGGCCCATGATGGCCATGGCCGTCACGCTCTTGCCGCAGCCTGATTCCCCCACCAGCGCTGCCATCTTTCCGCGCTGAAGGTCGAAGCTGACCCTGTCGAGGGCGTGGACGCGGTGGGCGCCGGTGCCGAACTGCAGGCTAAGGTCGCGCACGGTCAGGACAGGCGGATCGCAAGGGGCGTTCACAGCCCGCCTCGCTTCAGTTTGCGGGGGTCGAGGGCATCGCTCAGCCTATCGCCGAGGATGTTCACCGCAAGGACCAGAAGCGACAGGAGGATGCCTGGGTAAAGCATCAACTCCGGGTGGATGCGGAAGTAGCGCCGTGCATCGGCCATCATACCGCCCCAGCTCGGCGTCTCGGGCGCGGTGCCGACCCCTAGAAAACTGAGCACCGCCGAGGCGATGATGGCCGAGGCACAAGCGTACGTGGCCTGCACCAGAACGGGCCCCAGCGTGTTGGGCAGAATGTGGCGGAACACCAGGGCAAGGCCTGACGTGCCGACGGAAACCGCCGCCGTCACATAAGGCTGCGCCTTCACCCCCAGGACCACAGAGCGTACCAGGCGCACCATGCGCGGCACTTCGGGCACCGTGATGGCGATGATGACGGCAAGGAGCCCCGCCCTGAACAGTGCAGCGAGTGCAATGGCAAGAAGGACGGCGGGAATGGCCATCATCGCATCGTTGAGGCGCATCACGAGGGCCCCGCCCACACGGCTCATCCCCGCGTAAACACCGATGGCAACGCCGAAAATTGTGGTGAGCGCTGCGACGGCAAACCCCACCGACAGCGACACGCGGGCACCATAGACGGCGCGGGCAAACACATCCCGCCCCAGATGGTCGCGGCCTAAGGGGGCAGCGCCGCTCGGTCCATCAAGGCGCTCGGCAGGGCTGATGGCAATGGGGTCGCTCGCAATCAGCGGGGCGCAAAGCGCCATCAGAACAAAGCCGCCGATGATGATGAGCGAGATCAGCGTCGTCGGCTCGGCAAAAACCTTCAGCCGAGAGGGGCGGGCGCGGGGCAAATCCGGCGCTGCGGCGGGCTTTTCGGACGGGGCGGTCACGCTCATCCCCTCACCCTCGGGTCGAAGAGGGCATAGGAGAGGTCGACCAGGATGTTCACCCCGATCAGCATGGCGGAGAAGAACAAGATCACCCCTTGCACCACAGGGTAATCGCGCCTGGTGATGGCATCCACGGTGAGGCGCCCGATGCCTGGAATGTTGAACACCGATTCGGTCACCACAACGCCGCCGATCAGCGTTGCGAGCCCGATGCCGATGACGGTGATGATGGGAACGCCGGCGCTCTTCAGCGCATGGACAATCAGAATGCGCGCGGTGCCAAGGCCTTTGGCGCGGGCGGTGCGGATGTGGTTCTCGTTCAAGACCTCAAGCATTGCCGCGCGGGTGACCCTTGCAATCAAGGCGGCAAAGACGAGGGCAAGGGCAAAGGCGGGAAGGGCAACGCTGCGCAAGGTCTCAAGGGGCCCGTTGGCAAGGGTCTTGTACCCCTGAACGGGAAACCAGCGCAGCTCCACAGCAAAGACGTAGACCAGCGAATAGCCAATGGCGAAGACGGGAACCGAAAACCCCAGGACCGCAAAACCCATGATGGCTCTGTCCACCACGGTGTTTGCCTTCCACGCCGCAATGATGCCGAGGGGTAGGGCGATGGCAACGGTGAGAACGAGGGTCACGAACCCCAACACCAGCGTTGGCTCCACCCTTTGCGCAATCAGCCGCGTGACAGGCTGGCCGGAATAGATGGACTGGCCAAGATCCAGCTGCAGCGCCTTGACGGCCCAGATGCCGAATTGAACCGGCAGCGGTTCGTCAAGGTGCAGCCGCTCGCGAATCTCGCTGACCTGTTGGGGCGTTGCGTTGTCGCCGGCGAGGAGCACGGCAGGGTCGCCTGGTGCAATGTGAACCAGCGAAAAGATGAAGACCGACACGATGATGAGGATCGGCACCGCGGCGAGGATGCGTCCGGCGATGTAGGCCATTGTGGTATCCACCCAAACAAAGCTGCCGGAGCGAGGGGGCCGGCCGCACCGCCTGGCGCGACCGGCCGACGAGGCTGACTGTGGGACTACTGCGCCCGCTTCACATTCCAGAAGAAGGGAACCGGGCTTTCCAAAAAGCCCTCAAGGTTGGCTGAAAGCCCTTGGGAGGGGAAGGTCTGGCCCAGCGGCACGAAGCTGACGAGGTCGTGCGTGAGGGCCTGCATCTGTTCGGCAAGCTCTGCCTTTTCTGCCTCGGTGGTGGCAACGGCGAACTTTTGGCGAAGGTCCTGCAGGTCCTCAGAACAGGCCCAGCCGAACCAGCCGTCACCGCAGGCACCGGCCACGTAGACGTTGGTCATGGGGTTGATCTGGTCAATATAGCCCCAGCCGGTGAAGAAGAGGTTCCAGCCGCCTTCATCCACCGCCGCTTTGCTGGCACGCCGTGTGGCAACGGTCGCCCAGTCCGCCGGCCGCGCATCCACCACGAAGCCTGCCTCTTCCAACAGCGGCTTGAGGACGGAGTAGTAGGCGTCATGGGTGGCAATGTCGGTCACGTGCATGAGGTGGACGGGGGTGCCGTCATAGCCTGCCTCTTCAAGGAGGGCTTTGGCGCTTGCCACATCGCGGGTCAGCACACGGTCGGTGTTGACGTTGGTGGCGTAGGGGCCGTTGCAGAAGAAGACGGCCGCGCACTCAAGATAGCGCTCCGTGGCATCGCCGAAGGCGGCCTGTAGGAACGGCTCCTGCTCCAGCGCCAGCTGCAGGGCGTGGCGCACCTTCGGATTGTCGAAGGGCGGGTTGAGGTGGTTCACCACCAGCTGCATGGAGTTGCCGGATTGTTCGGCGACAATGGTCTTTGCCGTGTCCACACCCTCAAAGAAGGGGGCCATGTCGGCAGGCACCTCCTCGATCCAATCGATCTCGCCGGCAATCAGCGCGTCGATGGCGGTGGCCGTGTCGGGGATGTAGACGATCTCCACACGGTCGAAGTTTGCCACCTTGCCGCCAGCGGCCATGCTGGCCGGCTCTTCGCGCGGCACATAGTCGGCGAATTTCTCGTAGACGGCGATGCTGCCTGGCACCCACTCGTCCATCACCATGCGGTAGGGGCCTGAGCCGATGGGCTCCTTCACAGGTTCGCTGGCAGGGGTCTCTGCCAAGCGCTTGGGCATGATGACAGGGACGTTGGAGGAAATCTTCGCCAGGGCGTCCAGCACCAGCCCCCAGGGCTCAGCCATCGTGATGACGATCGTCTTGTCGTCGGGCGCGGCGATGGAGTCCATCTTGGAAAACAGGATCTTGCCCAGCCCATCCACACTGCCCCACCGCTCCAGCGAAGCGACGGCGTCGGCGGCGGTGACGGGGGTGCCGTCATGGAACATCAAACCCTCGCGCAGGGTGATGGTGTAGGTGAGGCCATCATCGGACACGGTGTGGCCCTCAGCCATTTGCGGCTGGACGGTGTAGGTTTCGTCAAGCGCAAACAGGGTGTCGTAGACGAGGTAGGCGGCGTTGCGGATGGTGAAGTTCGTGGTGGCGATGGGGTCCATCACGTTGATGTCGCCGTTCATGCGCAGGCGCAGCGTGTCCTCTGCGTGGGCGGCTGTGGTGGTGCTTGCCATGAACGTGGCGGTCGAGGCGCCCGCAATGAGCGCTGCGGCGAGCGCTGTGCGCACGGTCCGTGCCCAAATCGTCATCGTTTCGTCCTCCCTGCCGCGGCTGCGGCGTCTTGATTGTGGGGCCGGTTAAGGAGGACCGGCCGGTTGGCTGTGCGGGGTACGCGTAACGTTTCGTGTTTATCGCGCGGCGGCGCTATCGGCAAGCGGGTGCGCTCTCCAAATGACCAAAAAATTCCATAGCTTCTTTGAATTGACAGAATGGCGCAGCTGGGCGAAACGTTTTGTGTTTCGCCGAAACACCCCTCGGCCGCCTGACGGAGTGACCCTTTGCCAACCATGAAGGACGTGGCGCGGCTGGCCAACGTCTCCGTCACCACCGTGTCGGCGACGTTGTCAGGCACGGCCCCTGTCAGCAAGGCCCTCCAGGAGAGGGTGTGGGAGGCGGTCAAGCGGGCCGGCTACAAGCCCGATCCCGTGGCCAGGAACCTGCGCACGGGCGTTTCCACCACCATCGGCCTTGTGGTGCCCGACGTGGCGCTCCCCTGGTCGGCCCACCTTGCCAAAGCCATGCAGCGCGCCCTGTCCGAGCGCGGCTACTACATGTTCCTTGCCAGCAACGACGACGACCCCGAGCGCGAGTTTCGTGAGATCGCACAGATGACGGCCCACAAGGTGGCCGGTCTCGTGGTGGCCCCCACCTGCCTCGGCCCCGCCTATCCGGAGCGGTTTTGCGAGGCGGTGAAAGTCCCGGCCGTTTTGGTGGACAGGGTGCTGCCCGGCACCCCTTTTGATGCTGTGACCGACGACAACCCTTACGGCGCCCAACTCCTCACCCGCTACCTTTTGCGCCTCGGCCACAGGGACATTGCCTTCCTTGTGGGCCGTCCCGCCATCTCAGCGTCTTATGAAAGGTTCGATGGCTTTCGCGCCGTCATGCAGGAGGCAGGCGTTGCTGTGCGTGAGGAACTGATCCACCACGCCATCTTCCAACAGGCCCAGGCCTTCGGCGCTGTCCAGGAGTTGATGTCGCTCAAACATCCGCCAACGGTGATCATGTGCCTGTCCATCACCCAGCTCTTGGGGGTGATGGCGGGGCTGAAGAACATGGGCCTTGATGTGCCGCGCGATGTGTCGGTGGTGAGTTTTGATGGGTTCCACCCGGCGGTGGGCTGGCGCCCCTCCATCACGGCCCTCACCCAGGACGTTGACGGGGTGAGTGCAGCGGCCGCCGAGGTCCTCCTCAAGAGGATCGCGGGGGATGCGGAGGCTGCCCCGTCAGCCATCCGCGTCAAGCCGCGCCTTGAAATCCGCGAGTCCTGCCGCGCTGTGTAGCCGGTCAGCGTTCTGTGGGTCACAGCGTGGACGCGGGTTGACGCCGGTGAAACGGCCCGGTGACACTGTGGCGGTGATGAACAAACACACGTGGAAAGCTGGCCGCATAAGGCTTACGACGTGTTTGCAGCAACACCCATGCGCACAGCGTCAACAGGCGAGCGGACGATGAAGGAATACTTCCTCAATTTTCTGAAGAACACCGACGATCGAAGTGTGATGAAATGGACTCACTACTTTGACGTGTATGCTGATGAGCTGAAACCCTTTTACAAGAAGAACATCAGCTTTTTGGAGATTGGGATTTTCAAGGGCGGCTCCATCCCCATGTGGAAGGGGTGTTTTGCGTCAAGCTCTCAACTGGTTTTCCTGGACATCGATCCCGATTGTAAGGCTTTGGCCGAGCGGGGGACGATTGTCGAAATCGGCGATCAGAGTGACCCAAAATTTTTGAAGCGAATGGCCAATAACTATGGCCCGTTCGATGTGATCATCGATGATGGCGGCCATCAAATGAACCAGCAGATCATCAGCTTTGAAAATCTTTGGCCATCGCTGAGGCCCGGTGGCGTTTATCTGGTGGAGGACACGCACACCAGTTATTGGCCAGGTTTTGGTGGCGGGTATCGCAACGAAGCCAGTTTCATCGAGTATGCGAAACGCTTGGTGGACTCCATGCACTCTTGGTACACCGAAGATGATGACGCGTTCCCCTTCGACCCATTGGCAAACGAGCTTGGTTACGTGCGCTTCTACGATTCCATCGTGGCGATGAAAAAGATCAGCCGTAAGCGTCCGCCCACGTCCGTCATGTCTCGCAACGGGAAAATCCAAACAAGCCGACGCGCCCTTGAGATTCGGGGCCGCACATCAAGCTTCAAGGCGGACTAGCGGTCGTATTCCGCACGTATTGTCTGCACACCGGTCAGTGTCTTGATGCCCGATAAGTCCACACCCTAGTCGGGCGCCGTGCCAGGCAGTCCCGGCGCGATGCCGCTTGCCAAACGCTTGTCGAGCATCTCTGAAAACGCTTTGAAGTCGTGCGCGGATTCAGGCGCCACGTAGACCAGATCGCCAAACTGGTCTTGATAATCCACCAGGTACAAGTCCTGGTCCGCATAGTAGGCTTGTGCGAACGCGTTGCCCTCATCGTTGAGGTCGATCTCGGTGAGCTTGCCGTCGCAGCACCTTAACAAGAAGTCCGTCCCGGTCATGGTGCCGGCTTTGACCGCTTCGATCTCGTCCGCAAAGCCTTCCAGAAGTTCTTCACCGGCCCAGCCGCGCAACAAACACCACTTGAGGAAAAGGCCGATGTGGGTGGCGCCATACTCGGCAGGCGAGTCTTCGGGAAAGTCTCCCTCGAAGTGCCAGCTTGCATCATCGTATTTCATGGCCGCCCCTCTCTCTGTCGCATGAGAGGCCGTTGCCGGACGACGGTCTCAGTTGCTCAAGATGTCCGCCTCGACCCCTAAAGTCTCTACCCCTTTCAATACTGGTGCGCGCGGGAAAGCCCGTATCACCCCTTACTGTGTGTCCGCCATGTCGAGGCGGTAGAACGCGATGGCGTTGTCACGGTAAAGCTTGCGCGTGTCTTCAGAGGATGCGCCGGCCACCACCCGATCCACGCTCTCCACCCAGCGCGGATAGTCCGACGCGAGGGTGAGGACGGGCCAGTCACCCCCGAACATCACCCTGTCAAAGCCGAAACAGTCGATGGCGTGGTCGATGTAGGGCGCAACGTCCTCATGGGTCCAAGCGGAATGGTCGGCTTCGGTGACAACGCCTGAAATCTTGCACACCACGTTGGGTTCACGGGCAAGGGTTGCCATTTCGGTCCGCCAGGGCTCATTCAGCCCGTCGGCAATGCCGGGCTTGGCCATGTGGTCCAGAACGAACGATACCTCAGGGCAGCACCGCACCAGTTCAATGGCATCGGCCAGCTGCGGATAGCGCACGCAGATATCGAAGGTCAGGCCGTAGCGGGGGAGGGACTGGACGGCCGCCACGAAGGCGGGCTGGAGCGCCCAGCCAGGCGTTTCGGTGTGGCGTTCGATCAGCCGGCGCACACCCCTTGCAAGGGGCATTTGCGCGTAGGCCTCAAGGTCGGCCGCCACCGCGTCAGGACCCTTCTCAAGGGGCATCGAGGCCACCATCCCTTTGATGAAAGGGTGGGCCTTGCCAAGGTCGGTCACGAAGCGCGCTTCATCCATATGCCGCCCAGGGCCGGCATCCACCTCAAGGAAGACTGCCGCGGCCACATCAACGGGCGCGACGGCGCTGTGGTAGTCGGCAGGACCATGGGCGCGCTGGAGCTTTGGAACATCCGCCATCCACGGAAAATCAATGACCGCGGGGTCGTAGAGGTGAACGTGCGAATCGACGATGGCGAAATCGGGCAAGACAAGCCTCATGGACAAAGGACGCCTGACGGGGCCGCGCACAGCGTCCCATCGGCCAGTGTGACTGGGCGACGGTAGGACAGCTTGGTGGCCTTGACCACCGCGCCACACCCCTCACACCACACACCAGCGGTGGAGGAGAGGGGGCGGCGCGGCAACGCATCTTGCCATCAAGGCCCGAAGCAGCCTTCTTGAGGACGCGCGGCGGCTCACCACGACGGTGGTACCGCGCGGCGAACGAGGGACCTGGCGATGGCCTTCAGCTTCATCCACACAGGCGACATTCACCTCGACAGCCCTTTGACGGATCTGTCGTCCATGAACGATCCGCGTGCTGCCAAAGTGGCCGGCGCCGCCCGCCGCGCCTTCTCAGACCTCATCGGCATTGCCATTGAGCGTTCGGTGGATGCGGTCTTCATTGCAGGCGACCTGTGGGATGGCGACTGGCGTGACCTGTCGGCGGGCCTTTTCCTGCAGGAGGAGGCAGCACGGCTGAAGGCCCATGGGATCGCCCTTGTGGCCATTCTCGGCAACCATGATGCGCAAAGCGTTGTCACCTCGCGCATCAAACACCTCGACGCGGTGACGCTGTTGTCTGCGGACGCCCCACAGTCGGTGGACATTGGCGGCGCTGTCGTCCACGGCCAAAGCTATGACCGGCCGGATGTGCAGGCGAACCTTGCCGCCAGCTATCCCGATCCCTATCCGGGCCGCATCAATATCGGCCTCCTTCATACCGGCCTTGACGGTGGCCTCGGTCATAGCCCTTACGCCCCGGCCCGCCTCGATGATCTTGTGGCCAAACGGTATGACTATTGGGCCCTCGGCCATGTCCACACCCGCGCCATCCTCCAGGACGGGCCTGCGGCGGCAGGGGGCACCATTGCCTTTTGCGGTGTCCTGCAAGGCCGTCACGCCAGGGAAACGGGGGCGAAGGGGGCCTGGCATGGGGCCATCGACGCTGGCGGCGTGACGCTCACCCCCATCGATCTTCCCCACGTTGCCTGGTTTGTGGAAACGGTGGATGTGTCGTCCTCAAGCGCGGAAGAGGCGATGGCGCAGGCGCTTGAGGCATGCGCGGCAACACTTTCCCCCGCCCTTGACCTTGCGGTGGTCCGCCTCGTCCTCAAGGGGGAGAGCGAGGACCACACGCACCTCTCCTTCACCGTCAACGAGCTTGATGAACTGGCGCGCCAGAAGGCCAGCGGCATCGACCCGCGCTTCCTTATCGAGCGTGTGGTGGTCGCGACCTCGCCCCCCAGCGACCAGGCGCCCCCCACACTGCCGCACGACTTTGATGGGGTGTTGACGGAGGCCGGCCGGAGCGAGGCCGTGCGGGAGAAGGCGAGCGCCGAACTTGCCGATGTGCGTGCGGCCCTGCCGCCCCAGGTGAGCCGTGCCCTGCGCGAGCGCCATCCTGACATTGCAGCCCTACTGGACGGTGAGGGCGACCTTGCCCCCGCTCTGGAGGCTGCCGCCCAAGCCGTCACTGCGCGGCTGAAGGACAGGATGGGTGAGGCGTGAGGCTCGCTCACCTTTCCGCCCTCCGCTATGGCCGCTTTGAAGGCCGAAGCGCCGACTTTCCCCATCCTGGCAAGGGCGCAGCGGATCTCCACCTGGTGGTCGGCGCCAACGAACACGGCAAGACCACGCTGAAGAACGCGCTGATGGACGTCCTCTTCGGCGTGAAGGCCA
>JBCDCF010000003.1:0-22087 GCA_039182345.1 Pseudomonadota bacterium | reverse complement strand
GTCCGACCCGAGGGCGACGCCGTTTGGACCAAGCTTTTCAAGCATATGGTCCAGGTGCCGCGTCATCACCGAGAGCGGCGTCTCCGTGGTGCGCTTGCCGTCCGGGCGCAGGAAGAAGGTGGCGAAGTTGAGGCCCACCACACCGCCGGTGTCGCGGATGGCGTCCATTTGCGCATCGGTGAGGTTGCGCGAGACAGGGGTGATCCTGTGGGCGTTGGAGTGGGTTGCGACCAATGGCGCGTTGGAAATGCGGGCCACATCCCAAAACCCGCGCTCGTTGAGGTGGCTGAGGTCGATCATCACCCCGAGGGCATTGCAGGCGCGCACAAGGGCAGCGCCCCTGTCGGTCAGCCCCGCACCAATGTCGGGGGTTGAGGGGAAGCGGAAAGGCACGCCCTCGCCGAAGATGGTGGGGCGGCTCCACACGATGCCGAGGGAGCGAAGGCCGGCGGCATAAAACGTCTCAAGCTCGTCAAGGTCGGGGCCGATGGCTTCGGCCCCTTCCATGTGAAGAACCATGGCAAAGCGACCGTCGGCGGCGGCGGACTGAATGTCGCCGACGCTGCGGCAGATGGTGACGGCCCCGCCGGACGCCCGCTCAAGGCGAAAGGCAATGGCCATCTGGCCGAGCGTGATCCTGAGCGAGCGTTCCTGGCGCACCGCCTCAATGGCCGGGACGGAGATCGATCCGTCGCGGTTGGCCGCATGGCGTTCCATGCTCGACACATCCCCTTCGGCGACGAAGGTGGCGAAGAGGCCGCCGATCAATCCGCCCTGGCGCGCCTTCGGCAGGTCGATGTGGGCGCCGTCGCCCCCTGACAGAAAGCTCTTGCCGGAGCGGTCACGCCGCCACAGCCGCAGGAGGACGTCGTTGTGGCCGTCGAAGACGGGTTGCATGGTGGGGTGGCTCCGATGGTTGAAGACGTGCGCCGCCGGACGGCCGCGCCGAGAGAACAGGGCGTTAGCGGGCGTTCTTGATGGCTTGGAAGGCCGATTGTGCCAATGGATCGTCCAGGGCCGACACATAGGCGTCCACGAATGGGGCGGTGGCTGCGCGCCATGGGGCACTCTCAACGCTGACACGGCGCGCGCCAAGGGCCTCGGCCCGCGCCATGGCAGCCTCCTGTTCGGCAGCGGCAAGGGTGTTGAAGTAGGCAGCGGACTCCCGTGCCGCACGGGTGAAGAGGGCCTTGTCCTCATCCGACAGCCCGTTCCAGAAATTGACGTCGAAATAGACCACGCCGACGGCCCAGATGTGCGCGGTCTCCGTCAACACGGGCGCCACTTCGTAAAGGCGCAGCGCCTCAAAGCCGGACATGGTCATGTCCATGGCATCCACCACACCGTTGGACAGGGCCGTATAGGCCTCGGTGATGGGAAGGGCGGTCGGGTTTGCCCCGAGCGAGCGCCACAGGGCAATGTGAAGGTCGCTCTGAAGGACGCGCATGGTCACGTCCTCCATGGTGCCCGGTGCGGTGCGTGGTGTTTGGCCAATGAGATGCCGCGCGCCGAAGATGATGAAGGCGGGAACCTCAAAGCCTTCGCTGCGGTAGGCCTCTTTCAGCGACTCGCCCACAGGGCCGTCGAGGGCGCGGACAATGTGCTCCTCGTCCTCAAACACAAAGGGAAGGTCGAGGACGGTGCCTGCCAGCACCCAGGTGGTGAGGCTCGCCACGGTGGAGAGCGCCCCTGTGATGGCGCCAAGCCGCATCGCCTCCGCTTCTTCCTTCTCGCCCCCCAATGCACCGCTGGTGACGATGGTGATGTCATACGCGCCAGGGCGCTCCGCCTCGATGATGGATTTGAAGCGCTCCCAAAAAAGGGTCTGCGGCTTGGACGGGCCGTACTGGGAGGTCACCGTCAGCCGGTCCTGCGCGGCCGCAGAGCCGACCACGCACACAAAGGCAAGCGCGACAATCAGGTGGCGGAACAACATGGGGGCCCCAGGTTCGTTTCGGCGCATCGGTCAGACGTTCATCGCAAGGAGCGGTGGGCCAGCGGCAATCAAGGCGGCCGCTGCCACAAGGGCGAGGAGAAACGGAACGACCGCGCGAAAAGCGCCATCGGCCCCCGTGACATCCTTCACCACCAAGATGAGCATCCCGACCGGCGGCGTCAAACCGCCAATCAACAGTGCGACCACAACGGCAAGGGTGAAGGCGATGGGATCGGCCCCTGCCGCCACCCCTGCGGGTAGGAGGAAGGGCAGGAGAACGAGGATTCCTGCCCCAACGTCCAAGATGGTGCCGACAATGAGGGCGAGCGCCACGGCCGCAAGGGTTGCCACCAAAGGGTTGCCGCCCGGAAGGGCCGCCGACCAGTCAATTCCCGAGGTGGCAAGGATAAAGCCGACGGGCGCTGCCGCTGCGATGAGGACGGCGACCCGCCCCGTTTGAAGGGCTGCCTCCGACAGCGCCGTCAATGCTGCCCGCCACCCGTTGCCGAGGACGGCGTAAAGGACACCCAGCGCAACGGCGAAGAGCCCTGCCTCCACCGCCGTCACCAGACCGATGCGAAGCCCTGTCAGGATCACCGCCGCCATCAAGACCGGTGGCACGAGGCCGCCAATCAGCGCCCGTGCGCTGGGCTTTGCGGAGGGCGCCGCCTTTCCCTCAGGGGGAAGAAGGCGCACAGCAAGCCACAGCGCCACCAGGACGACGGCCCCTGCGCCAACCCCCGCCAGCCACAGTGCTGCCACCGACTGGTCCGTGGCAGCGGCCGCCAACAGGAGCGCAATGGAGGGGGGTAAAAGGTTCGGCAGGATGGCGGAGGAGGCGGTGAGTGCTGCTGCCCGGGACGGTGTGTAGCCTGCCGCCACCATCGGCGGGACCAGAAGGCGCGCGCCCATGGCTGCATCTGCAATGCTTGAGCCGGAGACGCCGCCGAAAAGGGCGCTCGCCAACACATTGGCCTCGCCCATCGCAGTGTTGCGCCGGCCGGTGAGTGCGCGCGCCGCCTCCACGATTTTCGCGCCCAGACCGCCCGCTACAAGGAGCGCAGCGGCAAACACGAACAAAGGGACGGCCAGGAGGACGTAGGTGGAGAGCCCGCGCATCAGCGTTTGGGAGAGGGCAGCGCCTGCCATGGGGCCGGGCGCCAGCACCACCGCAAACACCAAGGCCAGCGCCACAGGCACTTTGACAAAAAGGGCAAGGGCGAGCCCGCCCGCGGCCACCGCCAGAGGCAAAGGCGGGAGGGGGAGGAACGCTGCCGCTGCCCCGAGCCCAAAGGCAAGGCCCGAAAGCCCTGGCCCGCAGCGGGCGAACTGGGTGAGGACGGCAAGCCCGCACAACAGCGCTGCCGCGACATAGCGCCAGGCCACAGGAAGGCCGAGGACGGCATCGGTCCCGCCCAGCCGCTCGGCCGCCGCCACTGCGCCAAGCCCCATGGTGGCAAGGACGAAGCCAAGAATGGCCTGGCAGGCAAGCCCAGATGCACCCTTGACCGGTACCCTTTGGGCGGTGAGCGAAGGAAGGGCCGCAAGGGCGAGGATGGCAAAGATCCAAAGGGCAAAGGTGTTGGCCCCCACAAGGGCAAGCCCAAGGCTGCGCGCCACCACATTGACGAGGAGGGCGGCGACAATGCCGAACAGGGCCAGCGCAGCGATGGCCCCTGCCGTCGTTTCAAGGACCGTTGCGGCACGGCCCATCACGGTGTGGCTGTGAGCCGCTCCAACCCGTCCGCGCCGGCAAGGATCGCCTCGTCCGCCTCGCTGAGGAAGAGGCCGTGCTCCACCACACCGGGGATGGCAAGGAGCGCTGCGGCCACCTCGTCAGGGTCGCCAATGGTGCCAAGGGGACAGTCCAGAATGTGGTTGCCATTGTCGGTCACGAGGGCAACGCCGTTCACCATGCGCAAGGCGGGCGCGACGCCGACGGCATCGGTCACCCGCGCGGCGGTCGCACTCCAGCCGAACCGCACCACCTCCACAGGCAGGGGAAAGCGGCCCAGCCTGTCCACCTGCTTGGAGGCATCGGCAATAACCACCATGTGCCGCGCCATCTGCGCTACAATCTTCTCGCGCAGCAGCGAGGCCCCGCCACCTTTGATCAGCCGCAGCGATGGGTCGATCTCGTCGGCCCCGTCCACGGCAAGGTCGAGGGCGGGCGGGCCGTCGCGTCCCATCATCTCGGCAATGGCAATGCCGTGGCGGGCCGCGCGCTCGGCAGTGGCTGTGGATGTGGCAACGGCCGGTGGCAGACTGAGCCCTGCCTCCACACGGGCGGCAAGGGCGTCCACGAACAACAGCGCCGTGGACCCTGAGCCAAGGCCCAGCCGCATGCCGTTCTCCACCATCGCAGCCGCCTCTTCAGCCGCGCGGGCCTTGGCATTGTCCACCGCGTTCCCGCTCATCCGTTTTCCCTCCTTGCACCGCCGACGGCGTTCCACTAGACGATGGAGCCGCCGGGCAGAAGACCCTAGCCATTCAAACACGCCTTCATTTCAAGCGCTTAGTTTGTGGTCCAGGTCAATGTGCATGCCACCCGTTGGCTGCGCCGCCCACCCTTTGACTGCGCCGGAACCCTTCTGACATGCGCCTCGTCCTTCATATCGGCTCCACCAAGACCGGCAGCTCGGCCCTTCAAGCCACGTTGTTTGAGCGGCGCGAGGCCCTCGCCGAGGCCGGTGCGCTCTACAGCGCCCACGGGGTTGCCGCCAGCGCTCACCACCTCCTCGCCGCTGCCATTCACCCCGGCGCGTGGCGCATGCATGTGGGCGATCTGCCTGACGATCGTGCACGCTATTTCGCCGACAGCGCTGCGGCGATCTTAGAGGAAGCGGCGGCCATCAACGCCCACACCATCGTCATCTCCAGCGAATATTTCTGGGGCGCGCTGCCGAGCGACCTCTACAAGGCCTTCGCCCGCGCCTTCAAAAGCTGTGACATTGAAATCCTCGCTTTCCTGCGCAGGCAAGATGCTTGGGCCGTCTCATCCTACCTTCAGGCGGTCAAAAGCGGCGAGGCGCGCCCGTTCGAGGTGTGGTACGAGGCCGCGCTCAACAGGCGCACCAGCGGCTTTCACTATTTCCGCGTGATCAACCGTTGGGCCCACTATACCGACGCAGCGGCGGTTCACGTGCTGCGCTATGAGGACACAAAGGACAACGTTTTCAAAGCGTTCTGCGAGACCGCGATGATCGATGTGGACACCGAAGTTGCCATGCGCCGCGTCAATCCGAGCCCCAGCCGCGAGGGCGTGCAGCTCCTGCTTGAGGTGAACCGGTCCGACGCAGCGCCTGACGAAAAGGCTGCCGAGCGCAAGGCGATCATGATGGCCCATCGCGGCGAAGGCCCGTCCGCCTACGACGTGTCTGAGACCATGCGTGCGGCAATCCTCAAGGATGCGCAGTTATCGGATCAACTGATCGTGCGAGAGTTTCTAAAGCGCGAGGGCCCGCTTTTCCCGCCTGATCCTTCTGGGTCGGCGGCTGAACAGACGCCGCCTGCGCCTCAGGCACCTCATCACCCACAGGCGCAGACCCCCGCCCAGCAAAGTACTCGCTAAGGGCCGAGCGGCTCGCAAAATCGAACGTTGCAGGCCGGCGCCACAGGTCATCATAGTCGATGGCCATCAAGGCATCGTTGAGGGCGACGGGGTCGTCCTTCAGATGGTGGTCGATCACAAGGCCGCGCCCATATTCGGCCGTGCGCTCGGCTTGGGCGCCAAGGTCGAGCGAGATCAAGGGCAACCCCAGCGCCATCCCCACAGACAGGGTGAAGACGTAGGTCTCAGGCCAGATGGAGGTGGTCAGCAGCGCATCGGGCTTGATGGCGCTGATCATCTCGGCCGCCGCCCTGTCACCGTCATAGCGGCCATAAACGGTGGCTTTGGGGCCGTTCTTGATCTCCCGTAGGGAGGTGTAGCCCACAATGTCGATGTGCAGCGGCAGGTCCCGCGCCTCGATATCGCAAATCATCGCGTGGATGAGGTGGGCGCCTTTGTGGGGGCCAATGGCACCCAAAATCAGAATGTGCCGCTTGCCGTCGCTGGCGCCGGGGCCGGTGAGGGGAGGCACATCGTCCAGAAGAGGCTCAGGGTGGGGGTGGACGACCACTTTGGCCACATCCGCAAGACGCCGTGCGCGCAGGGCCGCCGCCTCGCTGGGCGCGCTGATTTGGGCCGCACCCGCAAGGTAGCGCCGGAAGCGATCCCGCCAGTCCTCGATCCGCACCCACTCCAAGGGCGCGCTTGTGGCAGCAAGGCAGGCCTTGCAGCGCTCAGCATCGGTCTCCCCGCAATAGCGCTCCTCAGCGTCGAGGACGGTGAGGCGCGGGCACAAGGGCTGATGGTCATGCCAGATGTGCCAATAGGGGCGCTTCGCTGACATCAGCGCATCCATCAGCCGCGCGATGGAGGGGACGGACAGGCCCGCGAACGAGTTCATGTGCACGAGCTCAGGATCGAGAAGCTCGATCATCGCCGGCAACAGGTCCTTGTGGCGCTCAAGATTGAGGCTCTCAAGGTTCGGCAGGTAAGGGAACTTCGTCTGCCCGAACGGCTCCAGCTTGACGAAACCTTCCCACGTGGTGCGGGCGACGACGGCGCGGTTCACGACGTCCTCAAACCCGTCCTGCAGGAGGGCCATGCGTGCATTGTCCAGGAACGTCTGGATGCCGCCGCCGCGGGTGTGGGTGAAGAACAGCACCGAAACGTCGCCGAGGTGGGCCTGGAGCCGCGCCACATCCAGCATGATGCGTGAGGGAAGGGCGGGGTCGGCAGCAAGGTGGCGCTGAACGCGGCCCTGATAGTCTGGGTGTTTCTGGCCCAGCAGGATCTGCGCCTGTTCTGACCGGCTGGTCTGGCTCGCCCCGAAGGAGGTGGAGCCGAAGTGGCGCACATAAACGCCTGTGGCAAGGACATTGCGCCAGCCTGACTTCACCGCACGCATACAAAAGTCGCACTCTTCGCCGTAGCCAAGGCCGAAGGTCTCGGCGTCAAACAGGCCCACCTCGTTGAGGGCGGCGCGCCTGATATACATGCAAAAGCCAATGCCTGTGGGCACGTCCACCACTGTGCGGCCGTTGGCGCGGGCGGCCAACTGGTCCACCGCGCCAGAGGAGACCTCAAGCTCGAACGTGTTGTCGACGGCAAACTCGGGATAGCTGGCGATTGTGGCGTTGTTGGAGAGCGGCGTGACGGTGCCGATGGCGCTGTCAACGATGGCAGGCTCGATCAAACGGTCGATCCACCCGTCGTGAACCACCGTGTCGGCGTTCAGCAAAATCACGTCGCGGTCTTCGTTGTGGGCCATGCCGCGGTTGACGCTGCGCACAAAGCCCTGGTTCGTCTCGTTGACGATGAGGCGGATGTGGCCGCTGTCGGCAAGGTCGCGCAAAAGGGCGCTGACGGCAGGTTCGGGCGAGCAGTCGTCCACCACCACGCACTCGAACGTGGTCTCGTTCTTGGCGCCGAGCACGCTGTCGATGGTGGCCGCCACGTGCTGAAGGCTTTTGTAGACGGGGATGATGACGTTCACCGCCTCGCGGGTGGGCGGTTCTGCCACACGCTTGGGCCGTGCGCGCAATGCGTCCATGGTCGGCACAGGTGGCACCACCAAGGGGGCGGTGGGCCGCTGATGGGCCGTGCGCTTCACGTCGGAGACGGAGGTGACGCGCCCCTCCTGCCTCCCGTGGGTGACGTAGTGGTAAAAGGGGTTCACCTTCACCTGCGCCACGTCGCGGTTGAACTTCAAATAGCCGCGGGTGGAAAACAGCGCCGAAGGGTCCTTACCCTCACGCCAGCCCACCACCACGAAGTGGCGCAAAGGGCTGATGTTCATCCGCCTGATTTGCGGGTAGGCGTGGCGATAGAAGGCGGCGTCGAAGTCCTTGCGGATGACCCGTTCGATCTTGCGGTACTTGCGCCGTTTGGAGTGGTAAATGGCGTGCAGAACCGTCGAGCGCGGGTGCGTGACGGTGCCGATGGCCCACTTGACCGCTTTGCCGATCGCCATCACGTCAGCGCCGCTCCAACAGCTCTAAGAGGTAGTCGCCATAGCCCGATTTCGCTTGGGCGTGGCCAAGGCGCTCCAGCGCGCCATCGTCGATCCACCCTTGGCGCCAGGCAATCTCCTCAGGGCAGTTGATCCTGAGGCCTTGGCGCTGTTCCAGGGCGCGCACGAAATTCGCCGCATCCAGCAGCGAATCGTGGGTGCCCGTGTCGAACCAGGCATAGCCCCGGCCCATCATCTCGGCATAAAGGTCGCCACGCTCCAGGTACGCACGGTTCACGTCGGTAATCTCAAGTTCGCCCCGGGCTGAAGGCGCAATGTTTGCCGCAATGTCCAAAACGTCGTTGTCGTAAAAATAAAGGCCCGTCACGGCGTAGTTGGAAGGTGCGACGGGCGGCTTCTCCAAAATGTCCGTCGGCCGGCCGTCCTTGCCCAAGGCAAGTACGCCATACCGCTCAGGGTCCTTTACATAATAAGCGAAAATCGTTGCGCCATCGGTGCGCGCGGCGGCCCGCGCCAAAAGGTCCTCAAGGCCGTGGCCGAAATAGATATTGTCGCCCAAGACGAGGGCGGCGCGAGAGGCGCCCACAAAGGGCTTGCCGATGATGAACGCCTGGGCGAGCCCCTCAGGCTTCGGCTGCTCGGCATAGGAGATGGACATGCCCCACTGGGACCCGTCGCCCAACAGCCTTTGGAAGGTGGGCGCGTCCAAAGGGGTGGTGATCAGCAAAACGTCGCGAATGCCCGCCAGCATCAGAACGCTGACGGGGTGATAGATCATCGGCTTATCGTAGATGGGCAGTAGCTGCTTGGAGACCACGCTTGTCACCGGCCGCAACCGCGTTCCCGCGCCGCCGGCGAGAACGATGCCCTTTAATTCCGACACGCTGTCACTCCGTCACCGTGGCAAACGCTTACGGTTCCCCCGCAGTGCGATCAACCCCCGCAAACCCCGTACCGCGACCAAAGGGTGCGAGACGGGGCGCCGGAAGCGAAACGGAGTATGGGCCGAAAGGGTGACCTAGAGCTTGCCGAGGCGCAAAAACAGCGTTTCGCCGGAGGAATCGTCCACCCCGTCATTGTCGGTCACGGCGAAGGCGTTGCCGTCGGCGTCGATGGTGAAACCTTCGATCTTGTCCACCACAAAGCCGTTGAGGGACTTCAGGTCCGGCAGGAAGTCGCGAACGAGCGTCTTGTCCACCAAAGGGAGGTCGCCGCCGAGGGGCGCCGGCGCCACGCCGTCCATCCCGATCTTGTAAAGGCGCTTGATCTTCGCGTTGTCGCCGATCTGGTTGTCACGCTCGATGACGTAAAGGGTGTCGTTGTGGAAGGTGATTTCCGACAGGCCCACCCAGCCTTTGTCGCCCTTGTCGAGGGGGTAGCGCATCCCCTCCCAACGGCCGTCCTGAGGCGCGTAGACCACAATCTTCACCTCACCGTCGGGGTCGTCCGCCCAGGGGCGCTGCATGGCAATGAACAGGCGCAGCGTGTCGCCTGAGCCGACGGCTGCAATGCCTTCCGCGCCAAAGCGGGTCTCATGGGCCAAGAGCTCTTCAGGAAGGTCCACCTCGCTTTCGATCGTGCCGGCTGCATTCACCTTCAAGAGACGGTGGGGAATGTCGCGGTCGGTCCGCCCTTCGGAGGCGAGCCAAAAGCCGCCCTCGCCGTCGGAGGCAATGCCCTCAAGATCGAGCTTTTGGGCCGCCTCACCATCATCGTTGACGATGACATGCTCTGTGATGCGGGCAGGGGTTCCGCTGGTGTCGATGGTGAAGATGGTGGGGGCGCCTGCGTAGAACGAATCGCTCACCGCGTACAAAACGCCCGGCGACACAGGGTCTGCGGCAAGGCCAGAGAGGGCACCCCAGCCGATGGGCTTGCCATCTTCCCCATCCACCGAGACAATTTGCGGGTACTGGGGCGCGCCGTCCTGCAGTTCATAGATCATGATGTGGGCGCGGGGGCCGCCGTCGCCGGACAGGTCCGCCTCATTGGCGGTGACGAGGAGGTTGCGCGCGCCAATGGCAACGGCACCTTCAGGACCAATGCCCGATGGCAGAAGCTGGGCGAACTGGGGCGCCTCGCCGGTATCGCGATAAACACCCACAACCGAGCCTCGCTCGGACAGGACGAAGATGTAGTCGGTCCCCTCGAAGGTGCCCACCTCAAGGCCCTCGGGTTCAGCGCCCTTGTTCTCAGAGCGCTCGTCAGGGTAGTGGCCGGCGCGGATCACCTCGTGCTCGAACGCGGCGCCGGACTCGTAAAGCACCGATCCATCGGTTGCGAAAATGGTGAAACCTCGGGCGCCCCCTTCATAATCGCCCTCGTTGGCGGTCACCAGGCGGTCGTTGCCGAGCCATTTGACGGCGTCAGGCTCGCGCTTGACGGCCGAAAGGCTGTCCGTCGGCGTGATGGCACCGTCTTCTTTGGTGTCGACGCCTTCAAGGTCCACTGTGCCGGCGGAAAAGTGCGAGACGACGCTGCCGGTCGCCCCGTCGACAATGGCGATGTGGTTGTTCTCTTGCAGGGTGACGGCAACGTGCCCATCGCCGTTGAAGGCCACGAACTCAGGCTCGGGGTCGCTGGGGGCAACGTCCGCAAGGCCGGTGAGGTCCACCACCGTCTTTTCGTCGCACGAGGGGACGCCGTCTGTGGCCTTGTAAAGGGTGAGGTTGCCGGCGGGGAGCTGCGGCATCTTGCCGTCGTCAAGGTCCTCGTCGCGCTCGTTCTCAATGGCAACGGCGATGAGGCTGCCGTCGGGAGAGATGGCAATGGAATCGGGCTGTCCGCCAAGCGCACACGTCACGCCGATGGTGCGATCCGAAAGGCTGATGGTTAGCAGCTTGCCCGAGGGATCGGTGTAGCTGTCGGAGGTGTTGACCGCAGCGAGGACGGCATTGGCGTGGACGGCGACGGACGTCGGCTCACCGCCCACATCCACCGTGCCGGCGCCTTTGGGGGCGGCAGGGTCGTTGATGTCCACAAAGCCGACCACCTTCAAGGGGCTGTCGGAGTAGACAATGGTCATCCCATCGTCGGAGGCTGCGATGATCTCGGCGGAGGTTTCGCTGGACGCATCGGCGCCCTGGGGCAGGTTCTCAGCGACAGGCCAGCTGGCGATGCGGTTGAAGGCCTTGCCGTCCGCTGCGGCCGCGTCCTGCGCACCAAGGGAAAAGGCTGCAAAGGACGCAGCGCTCACTGAGACGGCAATGGCAACCAGCGATGGTGATAACAGGAACGACGTCAACGGGACCTCCCTTCAGGCAAAGCTCCGGCCGTTGCGTCGAACACCGGCCGGCTGAGTGAAGGCAGACAAACCGCGGCCGTGTGACGCGCGTGTGACACGCCATCGCCACACCCGTGCCTTACGCCGCCTGGTCGAGGTTGGTGGGCTTTTGAGCGGCCGGTTCCACCCTGCCGATGGAGACGGGCCGATCGGTGCCGCGGTGGGCGCCCGGCCAAAGCTCGGTCTCCACAAGGTCTTTCACGATGCCTTTCAGTGCCTGGATCACCGCGCGGGTGGACTGGGACACAGGCCGTTGGGAGGATGTGGCGAGAAGGAGCGAACGCGACAGGGACGGCTGCACGAGGGCGCGCACTGTCAGCCCATCGTCCCCATAAACCGTGCCCCTGGGCAGGATGCTGACGCCAACGCCCCTGCGCACAAGTTCCTTGATGGCAGGAACGCAGTCCACCTCCGCGGTGACGTTGAGTTCCACCCGCGCGCTGGTGGCCGAGCGCTCCAGCAAAAGCCGCAGACCGTGGGTGCGGCGGGGCAGGATGAGCGGCACGTCCGACAGGTCGCGCAGGGCCATGGGCTCCGTGCCAGCCTCGTTGTGGACCACCACAAGGTCCTCGCGCACCAAGGGTTCGGTGAGGAAGTGCTGTGTGCGCGTGGCATCGTGAATGATGGCAACATCCAAAAGGCCGTTGGAAAGCCACTCGTTCACATAGCCCGACAGCCCTTCGGTGAAGGCAAGGCACAGCTCGGGGTGGTTGGCCGCAACGGTCTTGAACAGGCCGGGCGCCACGTGTCGCACGATGGAAGGGGGCGCCCCCACAAGGACCGAGCCCCTTGCAACACCCACCGTGTCGCGTACGTCCTGCTCGGCCATGCGCACGGCTTCGAGGATTTCGCTGGCGCGACCGTAGAGCTGTGCGCCGGCATCGGTCAGCTTCACCCCGCGGCCGTTGCGGAAGAAGAGCGGCGTGCCGAGGCCCTCCTCAAGGTTGGCGATTTGCCGGCTGACGGCCGGTTGCGCGACGGACAGCGTCGCAGCGGCACGGGACACGCTGCCCGCATCGGCGACACGCTTGAAGTAGCGTAGCTGCTTGATTTCCATACTCGTCCCTCACGCTCACTCGTTGCACACTGGGGGAGGGATGGCGTGTCCCTGCCGTGAACTCTCCTGCTGGCCTGGCCCCTGACCGGGTGCCCTGCCGCACCCTGCGCACGGGAATGGGCGCAAGACGCGGCAAAGGGCCACGATTGGGGGGCGTCATGGTGTGGTGTCCGCACGCGTCCACATGCGTGCGCAGCATTGCCTGTGCGTTGTGAACGCAGCACGGCACGGGTCTGTCGCCCGTTGCGGGCGTGCCGGCTTGAGCCAGCAGACCCCGCGTCAGAGGCGATGGCCTGCCCGCACAGCGACCCCTTGTCAGACCACAACGGGCCTTAGGTGGCGCCGCCAATCACAGGCAGGCGTATTGGACACCACTTTAGCGGATGAAGCTTGTGCAAGGCTTGGGTGACGTCAGCCCGTAAGGCGCTAGAGGCCGTAGCGGGCCCACATCTGGTCGGCACGCGCCGCGGCAATGAAGTCTTCGCCAAGCCCTGCGGCACCGGCAAGACCGAGACGCCGGCGCAGAAGGGACGGGCGGCCGACTGGGATCGCCTTGATCACCACCTTCTCGCCAAATCGCTCACGCAGGACCGTGTGGGAATCGCCGATCGCATCGGCAAGACCGAGGGAGATGGCGTTGGTGCCACTCCAAAACCGCCCCGTGAAGAGGTCAGGGTCGTCGGACAGGCGCGGGCCGCGGCGGGCCTTCACCGCGTCCACGAAGGCGGTGTGAATGTCCGCCTGGACGCCTTTGAGGATGGCAATGTCCTCGTCCTTCTCGGGCTTGAAAGGGTCGAGGATCGATTTGTTGGTGCCTGAGGTGTAGACGCGCCGCTCCACCCCGATCTTGTCCAAAAGCTCGGTAAAGCCGAAAGATGCGGAGATCACACCGATGGAGCCGAGAATGGAGGTGGCGTCCACGAACACTTCGTCCCCCGCCACCGCAAGCCAGTAGCCGCCTGAGGCAGCCACGTCCTCCACGAAGACGAGGACCTCCTTGTCATGCTCCTCGGCAAGGGCGCGCACACGCTTGAAGATCAGGGACGACTGGGCGGGCGAACCACCGGGTGAGTTGACCACCAGCGCCACCGCGGGCCCCTTTGTGGTAAAGGCGCGCCGGAGCGCTGTCCCCACCGCTGAGAGCGACAGGCCGGGCCGCAACCCCGTTGCCATACCAATGGTGCCCACAAGGCGTACCAAGGGCACGGTGGGTCCGCGCGAGCCGCGCAAGAAATGGATCATAGTCGCCTTCCTGGCCTTGCCGCGCCTCATATAGAGCGTGGCCAAAAAGGCCGGTAGCAGTGCGCCGGCAGGGCACGCAAGGGTGGTTGGCCTGGCAACAGCCCCGTCAGGCGGCGCCGTCGAGCTTGGCGCGAAGGGCCAGAAGATCCTGCCAGGCCCTGCGTTTTTCAGCCGGCGTGCGCAACAAATAGGCGGGGTGAAACATGGCCATCGCCGCAATTTCGTCGGGCCCGCCATAGCCGTCGGCGCGATAGTGCGTCCACCGGCCGCGCTGGCGCATGATGCCCTGGTTGGTGTCGAGGAGGACTTTGGCCGCCGCCCCGCCAAGGGGAACGAGGATTTGCGGCGCCACCAACGCAATCTCCCGCCGCACGAACGGCTCGCACGTGGCCGTCTCCTGCGGGCTTGGCGTGCGGTTGCCTGGTGGGCGCCAGGGGATGACGTTGGAGATGTAGACCTCCTCCCGCTCAAACCCGATGGCCGCAAGCATCCGCTCAAGGAGTTTGCCTGACCGGCCGACGAAGGGACGGCCGGCAGCATCCTCGTCCCGCCCCGGTGCCTCGCCGACGAACATGAGCGGGGCGCCCAAAGGCCCCTCCCCATGGCAGGTGCGCATGGCGGTGGACTTCAGCGCACAGCCCTCGAAGCGGTCGAGTGTGGCGCGCAACGCCTCAAGATCCGCTGCGCTGACGGCGGCGGCGCGGGCATCCTCGGTGTCCTCCGACGGCTGTGTCGGCGCGCCGGCGGGCGGCGCATCCTGTGCCTTACGAGGCGGTGCTGGCGACGCGGGCGCCCTCGGTGCAGCGCTTGGGACGGGTGGGGACGCATCTATCTGTGCCGAAGGGGCTTTTTCATCCAAAAGGGCGTCGGCAAAACGGTCCTGTGGGGTGGGCGCCAGATGCTCACTCACCCCGCAATCGCGATAGAACGCGAGAACCCCTTCGGTGGTCATTTCAGCGCCGACCATGGACGCGGGGGCGGCAATGGCACAGTTTCCCTCCCAAGATGCTGCAGTCTACCGCGCCACGGGCGCAAATCACCAGCCGAGGAGACCCATGACCGAGATCACTCGCGAGCGGATGGATTATGACGTGGTTGTGGTGGGGGCAGGTCCTGCGGGCCTTGCCACGGCCATCCGCCTCAAACAGCGCGCGGCAGAGGCTGGCGAAGATATCTCCGTCGTCGTGGTGGAAAAGGGCTCTGAGGTGGGCGCGCACATCCTGTCGGGCGCGGTGATCGACCCCATTGGCCTCGATCGCCTGCTGCCGGACTGGCGCACCAGCGAGGATTGCCCCTTAAAGCAGCCCGTGGAGCGCGATGTGTTCCAGTGGCTTGGCCCTGCCGGCGTTATGCGCTTGCCGAATTTTGCCATGCCGAAGCTGATGGGCAACCACGGCAACTTCATCGGGTCCCTGGGCAATTTGTGCCGTTGGCTTGGCGAGCAGGCCGAAGCGCTTGGCGTTGAAATCTACCCCGGTTTCCCCGCAGCCGACCTCAAGACCGACGAGAACGGCACGGTGATCGGCATTGTCACAGGCGACTTTGGCATTGGCAAGGACGGTGAGCCCAAGGACGGCTTTACCCCGGGGATGGAGCTGTGCGGCAAGTACGTGGTCCTTGCCGAAGGGGTGCGGGGTTCGCTCTCCAAAAAGGCCATCCGCCAGTTCAAGCTCGACGAAGGGCGCGATCCGCAAAAATACGGCATCGGCCTGAAAGAGCTGTGGCGGGTCAGCGACGAGGTGTTCGAGCCGGGCCTCGTCAAGCACACCGTAGGCTGGCCGCTGGACGGGTCCACTGGGGGCGGCTCCTTCATTTACCACTATGGCGACAACCTTGCCGCGGTGGGGTTTGTTGTGCACCTCAACTACACCAACCCGCGCCTTGACCCGTTTGGGGAGTTCCAGCGCTTCAAGACCCACCCTGCCGTCTCGCCCATGTTCGAGGGGGCCAAGCGGGAGGGGTACGGCGCACGGGCGATCTCCGAAGGGGGCTGGCAGTCTGTCCCCAACCTCGTGTTCCCAGGGGGCTGCCTTGTGGGCTGTGCGGCTGGCTTTGTGAACGTGCCGCGCATCAAAGGCAGCCACAATGCGGTTCTGACGGGAATGCTCGCCGCTGACCACATTGCCGATGCCCTTGCCGAAGGCCGCGCCAACGACACGCTTGAGGCGTACGAGCGGGCCTGGCGCGCCACCGATGTGGGGCGCGATTTGAGGCCCGTGCGCAACGTCAAGCCGCTGTGGTCCAAGCTTGGCACAGTGACGGGCATCTTTGCGGGTGGCCTTGAGATGTGGTCCAACACGCTGATTGGCGGCTCGCCCCTCGGGACCCTGTCCCACGGCAAGGCCGACCATGAGGCGACCCGTCCCGCCAAGGGGATGAGCGCACCCAAATACCCCAAGGCCGATGGCGAACTGACCTTCGACCGTCCCTCATCGGTGTATCTGTCCAACACCAACCATGAGGAGGATCAGCCGGTTCACCTGAAGGTGGCCGACCTTGATCTGCAACAGCAGTCCGAGCTTGCAGTCTTTGCAGGGCCGTCCACCCGCTACTGTCCTGCCGGCGTCTATGAGTGGGAGACGGCGGAGGACGGGACGGCGCGTTTTGTCATCAACGCGCAGAACTGCGTCCACTGCAAAACCTGCGACATCAAGGACCCGAACCAAAACATCAACTGGGTGCCGCCTGAAGGTGGCGGCGGACCCAACTATGTGGGTATGTAGCCGCCGTTACGGATTGTTGGGCCACACGTTCAGGGACAGGTCTTATGGCGCACGGCGGTACACCGCTCTTTCACAACACGCCTGGGGTGAGGCGGGTCAGGATCGGGGCGCGCAAGTTCATGTGCATGGGCGCGCTGCCCCCGTTCGACCACCCGCACGAGTTCCTGGACATGGGCGGCGACACCGAAGCCATCTGTCCCTATTGCTCCACCGTGTTCGTGTACGACCCCAGTCTTGGCCCCCACGAAGCCGACCCTGCCGAATGCATCACCGATGCTGTGGTGGCACGGGGCGCCCCCGCCTGATCGGGTAGGGCGATGATCCTCGTGGTGGGCGCCGGTATTGCCGGGCTCGCGTCCGCGTTGTGCCTGAGCGCTCATGATGAGGTGCTCGTGGCGGAACGACGGGGCGAGACCGCGGCCAATGCGGGCGCCGGCATCCAACTGGCGCCGAATGCCATGAAAGCCCTTACCGCCATCGGCGCGGCAGAGGCTGTGGCGGAGGCGGCGCACCGGCCCGAAGACCTCACCGTGCGTTCCGGTGGCCGCGGCAAGGCATTGACGCGCCTTCCCTATGGCGACTTTCCCACCCGCTACGGGGCGCCGAACCTAACACTGTCTCGCCAGGCCCTGCACGGTGCGCTGCTTGCTAAGGTGATGGCCAACAGCGCCATCACCGTGCGCTATGACTGCGCCGTAGGGCGCCTCACCGATGGGACCGACGGGCTGACCTGCCGGAAGGCGGGCGGACCGTTCCGTCTTGTGGTTGCGGCCGACGGCGTCAACTCGGCCGTTCGCGGGCAGTTTGTGGGCGACGGGCCGCGCGACACAGGGTACGTCGCCTGGCGCGGCGAGGGCGGTGGGGGCAGTGGCAGCAATGCGACGGGAAGCACGCTGACGATGCTTCCGGGCCGCCACATCGTGCGCTACCCCATCGGCCGCGATCACGGCAACGTTGTGATGGTGGCGCGCGAACGCGCAAGGCCGCCTGACCGCCTCACCCGCCGCGATGGCGGCCATCTCATTGACGATGTGGTGCGGTGGACCCCTTGGCCCATTGCCGTGCGCCCGCGCCATGTCTTTCGCGCAGGGCGTGTCGCCTTTGTGGGGGATGCCGCCCACGCGATGGTCCCCTTTCTGGCCCAAGGTGCGGCCATGGCGCTTGAGGATGTGGCCGTCCTCGGCGCAGCGGTGGCCCAACGCGGCCTCACGACGGACGCGCTCGGCCAATATGAGACAGCGCGCAGGGTGCGAACGGAGGCGATGGCCGAACGCTCCTCGCGCCAAGGCTCCATCTACCACCTGCCGCCAGGCCCCTCCCATGTGCGCGACTTCACCATGGCAAGGCTCGGCGCTTCGGGCATCTTGAAGCGTGTGGACTGGATCTATCGCTGGGACCCGCCGCCTGCATCAGCCTGAGCGAACCGCCATGTGAGGGCGGTGCGGTGGATGTGCGCGACCTCAGGGGCGCAGGATGCCAGCGATGGCCGCGGCGACGGCGGGCACATGGTCGGGCGCCAGGATGCTCACATGGTCGCCTGGGACCTCGACCACATGGACAGGCACTTCCGTCAACGACTGCCAGCCAAGGTGAGGCACCCCAAGCTGGCGAACTTCACTGTCGCCGAGGTCGCCATGGCGGGGGTTTGCGGCGCGGATGAGATGGATTGTGAGATCACAAGGCAGGTGGTCAGGCGTGTAGCGCAGGTACGCGTTGTACTGGACAAGGCTCGTGTGGTGGGCGCGGCGCAGCCAACCCTCGTCCACGCCTGGGGGGATTAAGCGGCTTTCGTGCAAGGCGGCAAGGGCACGGGCGAACCGCTTCTCTTCGGGCAGATCGAGAAGGGTGTCTTCGTCCAAGGCGACATCCACCCCGTGAAAGCGCGCGCGCACGTCAATCATGCGCATCAACCACTGTGCCTGTGCCGCGTTCGGATCGCTGTTGAGGATGGAGTGTCGCTCCAGCGGTGCAGGCGTGTCGATGATGACCACCGCTTCCGGCGCCGTTCCCGCCGCCGCCAACTGGCGCGCCATATCAAACGCCACGAGGCCGCCGAAGGAGTACCCCCCGACGGCTTTCGGCCGGGAAAGACCAACATCTGCTAGCGCTTCAATGTTGTGGCTGGCGAGCGCCTCGACCGTTTCGATGGGCGTCTGGCCTGGCTCCAAACCAGCGGCCTGCACAGCCCAGAACGGGATGGCCGGTGGAAACGCCTCCGCAAGGTCCAGAAAGACGCTGACATCGCCAGCGACGGGATGAACGCAGACGAACGGCTCGCCGCCTTCGCCCTCGCTCTCACCGGTGCGGCTGTCGGTCAGCCTGACAATCGGATGCCATCGCGCACCATCCTCAAGGGCGCGCGCCAGATTTTCCACCGTGCGGTGCTCTAGAAGGAGGGAGATCGGAACCGGGCGCTCAAGCCGTTCGCCAAGGCGGTGGGCCAGTTGGATGAGGCCGAGGGAGGTCAGCCCCATGGCCCAGAAATCGGTATCAAGGTCCGGTTGCGGCGCTTGGATGTGCGGGCCAAAGGCCGGCACTTCCGACAGGCACTCAGCGATCAGCGCTTCCATGGTGCTGCGGGTGCGGCGGGCAAGGACAAAGCCCGCCCCCTCCGCCTGTCCGGCGAGAACGCTGGGCCCGCGGTCAGGCAAAGGCAGGTCGGCCACCCTGTCCACATCGGCGTGGGCCAGCGCGGTCATGATGCGCACAAGGTCCTGCAGGGGGTCCAACTTGGGCGTCCCGCTCGCCCCATGGTCAGGCTGCACCAGGGACAAGCGAAGCGTCTCGCCAGGGATTGCCACAAGTGTCGCGTCGTAGGCGGTCTTCAGCCTGTTGGCGAGGGCGTCCACCGTCAGCCCCTCAGCACCCCGCCAGGCGCTTGTGCCAGCGGCAAGGTTCTCCACCACGACGAGGGTGTCGAACAACGCGCCGAGATGCCCGGGCAGCCCTGCTGCTGCAACAATGTCCACCGGTGAGATGTGCGCGTGTTGCTGGAGCGCGCCGAGGGTTTCCTGCATCCGGGCAAGGGCATCGCCGACGTCGGTGTTCGCCGAAACCGTGAACCGCACCGGCAAGTTGTTGATGAACAGGCCGACGATCCCCTCCACCCCAGGGATCTCCGCCGGGCGGCCGGACACCGTTGTGCCGAACACCACATCGTCCGTTCCAAGCCGCCCGGTGAGCCAGACGCCCCATGCGAAATGGATCAGCGTGCCGAGCGTCAACCCGCGACGACGGGCAAAAGCGGTGAGGGCGCGCGTGGTCTCCCGCGGAACCTCGGCACGGTCGGTGATAAAACCGCTGGGCGCTGCGCTGGCGGGCGGCGCGATCCGCCGAACGCTGACGCCCTTCAGTTTGTCCGCAAAGTGGCGGCGGCTCGCCCCGTTGTCGCGGGCCATGAGCCAGGCGATGTAGCGCGCATAGGGGACCGGCGGCTCGAACAAGGCGTTGCGACCGCGATGGGCAGCTTCGTAGGCGGCGCGCACCTCTCTCTCCAAGAGGCTGAGGCACCACCCATCCACCAGCAGATGGTGGAAGCTTGCCACCACGGTCACGTCATCGGCGGCGCTTTCCAACAGCGTCAAACGCACGAGCGGTGCGGCCTCCAGATCGAACCCTTTGGCGCGATCGGCCGCCATGAACGCCTCGAGCGCTTCCTCGGTGAGGGCGCCTTCGACGGGCCGGCTCGTGAGCGGCGTATCGACAGCGCGGTGGACCACCTGCACAGGCCGCGACAGACCCCGCCAGCGAAAGGACGTGCGCAATGCGCTGTGGCGGGCAAAGACGGCGGTCCAAGCGGCCCCGAAAGCCTCCTGGTCGAACTGGCCGCGTATGCGCATGGCGCTTTGCTCGAAGTTCACCTCCGAGGCTTCGGCGGCAAGCGTGTGGACGAGCATGGCTTCCTGCATGGGCGACAGGGCAAGGACGTCCTCCACCCCGTCGCTCTCCTGAAGCACGGCGCTGAGTTCGTTGTCAGGCAGGCCGGCGCTTGGAAAATCCTGCGGGGTATGGAGCGGGTGCGTCGCCTCGCGCGCCAACTTTGCAAGGTCGGACACACACGCTGCGATGCCATCCAGCAGGCGCCCACCATCCCCGTCAGGCACCTTGCCCCACAGGGTGAGGCGAACACGCCCGTCCACCGGCCGTGCGATGAGGATTGTCTCCACCGACGGACTGAAGGCGGGCGATGCGTGGATGTGGAGTGCCGTGTCCGCCCGCACGTCCATGGTCCAGGCAAGGCCGAACTGGGGTGAGGGGAGTGTGAAGACCGTTTGGAGAGCGCGCAGCACAGGTCCTGTCGAACTAACCCTTTGCCGCGCGGCCTTGGCGGCCCGCACGCGCTCGGCAAGCGCCATGGTCTTGGTGGGGACGCTGAGGGGCATCACCCCATCGAACGGGCCGACGAGGTCGCGCGTGTCGGGGGCGCCTTCGATGGCGGGGCGCGCCTCAAGGGCTTCGATGAGAAGGCTGTCATCCTCTTCGGCGGAAAGGGCGCCGGCAAGGGCACAGGCCAGAAGATCGAGCGGGTGAACCCCAAGCGCGCGGGGCCCGCTGTCGAGCAGACACGCGGACTGGTGTGCATCGAGGGAGCGGTGGAGCGGTGCGGGGCTCGTTTGCCAAGCGGCCTGCGGCCGTGCACCTGGCGGCAACTGTTCCAGTGTGCGCAGACCCTCGCCTGCGGCGGCCCCATCGACGGCATCACCGAGCCAGGAGAGCCAAGCGCCGAGCGTCGCTGACGATCGTTCGGCAGCGGCGGGGCCGGTACCCACCACCATCGCCCCAAGTTCTGTGGTGATGCTGGCAACGCTCCACTCATCGGCAACGCTTTGGTTGACGGCAAGGATCAGCACCGGATGGAGGCCCGGCCGTTCCAACAGCGTGACGGCCACATTGACGCCGGCCTCAAGATCGATGCCGCGGGACAAACGCTCCTCATGGGTGGCGACAAACCCGTCAAGGTCATCGTCGGCGACCGCTGCGGTGACGGTGCGAACCGGAAGTGGCGGCACGAACGCTAAAATCTCGATCTGCCCTGCGCTGTCGCCATCCAGACGCCGCAGCCTCAAAGCCTCGTGGCGCTCCACTAGCACCTGGATGGCAAGGCCAAGGTCCACCACGCTGACGGGTGCCGGCAGTGTCAGACTGGCGAAGGCACAGCGGGCGGTCCAATCCGTCGGGCCGAGGAGTTCATCCTTGAAGGCGCTGACGGTGCCAGGGCGCTCCCGCGCCCGGCGCGCGCTGGCTGCAACGGCAAGCTTTTCGATGGTTTGCAGGCGAAATACATCGGTCGGCGTCAGCGCGATGCCGGCATCTGACGCGCGCGCTGCCAAACGAATGGCAAGGATGGAATCGCCGCCAACGCCAAAGAAGTTGTCGGTCACGGAGGGCGATCGACTGTCCAAAAGGTCACCCCAAACGGCGGCAAGGGCGGCTTCGTCTTCCGTGCGCGGCAGCACGCGGGTGTCGGCCGCATCAAAGTGGTGGGCGTCCGGTGCCGGGAGCGCCCGCCGGTCCACCTTCCCATTCATGGTGAGCGGCAGCGCCGGGAGGCTGACGAAGGCCTGGGGCAGCATGTGTTCTGGAAGGCGGGGGGCGAGGAACTCGCGCAGGGCTGAAGGGCTCGGCGTCTCACCCTGTTTGGGGATGATGTAGGCCACAAGCCGCCGCACACCCTCCCGCACGGGCGCGCTGACATGCACGGCCCGGACGCCGTGATGGTGGGCAAGCTGCGCCTCGATCTCCCCCAGTTCGATGCGAAAGCCGCGCACCTTCACCTGGTCGTCGCCACGACCTTCAAACAGGATGGTGCCGTCGGGCCGCCAACGG
>JBCDCF010000002.1:0-23152 GCA_039182345.1 Pseudomonadota bacterium | reverse complement strand
GCGCGCATGGCAAACACCACCGAGTGGGGCAGCACCGTCAGTGCGTCCGAGCCTGAGGTCAGGTTGAGGACGGAGTTGAGGGAGCCGCCCGAAAAGCTGATCTTGAAATCGGCAATCCCGATGCTGGCAAGCACCTGCTTTAGGTCGCTGAAGAGGGGGCTGTCGGCGGGCGGCGAGATCCAGGCAAAGTCGCCGATTTCCTTGCGTGCCAGTGACTTCTTCAGGGTGAGAGGATGGCCGCGGCGGCAGGCGATGACGTTGCGCCCTGCCATCAAAGGGCGGAAGAGGCAGCCCTCGGGCACCGCATCAGGGGCAAGGGGACAAAGGGCAAGGTCGAGGGTGCCGCTCTTCAGCCGCTGGGTGAGGTCGGCGGCATAGGCGTAGGTCTGGTCGATGCGCACGTCGGGATGCTGGGTCTGAAAGTCGGCAATCTTTGAGGAGACCACGCCGTCCATGAAGAAGGGCGTGCCGCCCACCCGCACCATGCCCGAACGCCCTTGGCGATACTGGGTGAGGGCAGTGGAGGCGATGGCGTTCGCCTCCAAAATGGTCTGCCCCTGTGCGGCGAGGAGCCTGCCAAGCTCGGTGGGCTGAAGCGGCCGCTTGCCGCGCACGAACAAGGGCTCGCCAATGCGTTTTTCAAGGTTTGTGAGGGTGCGCGACAGGCTGGGCTGGGATTTGCCGAGGGAGGCGGCCCCTTCGCTCAGCCCGCCATGGCGCACCACTGAGGCGAGCATCTCAAGGTGATTGGGATCAAGCTTCATACCAAAGTGTTATATTAACAAGACCACTTTGCAACCAATATGCGCAGACGCTCTGTTACCGTTTTCCCATCGTAGCGATGGGGGCATGGCGTGCAGCTCTTTCAGCCGTCCTTTGAAGCGACAATGGCGAAGGTGAAAGTCCGCTTCGGCCCAGGCAGCCGCCACGCTGTGGGCGAGGAGGTGGACGGACTGTCCTGTTCGCGCGCCATGGTCCTGTCGACGCCTGAGCAAAGTGACGCTGCCCTCGCCGTTGCCGAGACCCTCGGTGCGCGGGCCGTCGGCGTTTACTCCAAGGCGGCCATGCACACCCCTTTGGCAGTGACCGAGGACGCCCTGTCCCACGTGAAGGAAGCGGACGCAGACTGTGTGGTGTCGGTGGGGGGCGGGTCGACGACGGGGCTTGGCAAGGCCATTGCCTACCGCACCGATCTGCCTCAGGTGGTGATCCCCACCACCTATGCAGGGTCCGAGGCAACGCCGATCCTGGGCGAGACGGCGGACGGGGCAAAGACCACGCTGACCGACCCTAAGGTCCAACCCGAAGTCATCATCTATGACGCGGAACTGGTGCGCAGCCTGCCGCAGGACATGACCGTCACCAGCGCCTTGAACGCCATGGCCCACGCCGTTGAAGCCTTGTATGCGCGCGACAGGAACCCTGTGTCCTCGCTGTTGGCCATCGAGGGGTTGAAGGCCTTTCGCGATGGGCTGCCGGCGGTGCGTGAAAACCCTGACGATTTGGATGCGCGCAGCCAGACCCTTTACGGCGCCTTTCTGTGTGGCACGGTGCTTGGCCAGGTGGGGATGGCCCTTCACCACAAGCTTTGCCACACGCTGGGCGGGGCGTTCGACCTTCCCCACGCACAGACCCACGCCGTCCTTTTGCCCCACACGGCAGGTTATAATTTTGAGGCTGTGCCCGACCTCCTTGCGCCGGTGAGCCAGACCTTCGGTGGCACCCATGCGGGGGCCGGGCTTTACGCGTTTGCCCGCGACATGAAGGCGCCTTTGGCACTGAAAGAGTTCGGCCTCACCGAGGCTGACCTTGGCAAGGCGGCCGACCTTGCCACCCAAAACCCTTACTGGAATCCGCGCCCTGTGGAGCGCGATCAGATCCTTGCCCTGTTGAAACGGGCCTGGGCCGGCGACCCGCCGATCCACTAAAACACAACAAAACTTCGCCCCGGGAGGCACGTTCCATGATCACACGACGCAGGCTTTTGACGACCTCTGCGGCTGCTGCCGGGGTGGTGGCGGCTGGCGGCCTGTCCGCTCCCGCCATTGCCCAAGGACGGACGATCCGCCTTGGCTATGTGAGCCCGCAGTCGGGCCCGCTCGCCGCCTTTGCCGAGGCCGACAGCTACATCCTCGACACCTTCAGGGCGACGGATGTGGCGAAGAACTTCGAGGTGATCGTCAAGGACAGCCAGTCCAACCCCAACAGAGCGGCGGAGGTGGCCAAGGAACTCATCATCGACGATGAGATCGACCTGATGCTCGTGGCCTCAACGCCTGAAACCACCAACCCCGTCGCCACCACCTGCGAGAACGAAGAGGTGCCGTGCCTGTCCACCGTGGCGCCGTGGCAGCCTTGGTTCATCGGCCAGCAGGGCAACCCTGGCGACCCTGAAAGCTGGGAGCCGTTCTACTACGCCTACCACTTCTTCTGGGGGCTTGAGGATGTGATTGCCGTCTTCACCAACATGTGGGGGCAGCTTGAGACCAACAAATCCGTCGGCGGCCTGTTTCCCAACGATGGGGACGGCAATGCCTGGGGCGACCCCAATGTGGGCTTTCCGCCGGTGCTTGCCGAGAAGGGCTACACCCTCACCGATCCTGGCCGCTACCAGAACCTGACGGACGATTTTTCCGCGCAGATCAACGCGTTCAAGCAGAACGACGTTGAGATCGTGACGGGCGTCGTCATCCCGCCTGACTTCACGACGTTCTGGACCCAGGCCAAACAGCAGGGGTTCACGCCCAAGATCGCCTCCATCGGCAAGGCGATCCTGTTTCCCCAGGCGGTGGATGCGTTGGGGGACCAGGGCAACAACTTGTCGACGGAGGTGTGGTGGTCGCCCACCCACCCGTTCACCTCCTCGCTGACGGGCCAGAGCGCGGCAGAGGTCGCTGAAGGGTTCGAGGCGGCAACCGGCCGGCCTTGGACGCAGCCCATCGGCTTCGTGCACGCGCTGTTCGAGCTTGCCGTCAACGTGATGGGCCGTGTGGACGACCCGTCCGACCCTGACGCTGTGGCCGAGGCCATTGCCGCCACCGACCTTGCCACCGTGGTGGGTCCCATTGCCTGGAACGGTGCCGGCCTGCCGCCCTTTGCCGCCAAGAACGTGGCGAAAACGCCCTTGGTGGGCGGTCAGTGGCGCTTGGCCGACGGCGGCGGCTACGAGCTTGTGGTGGTGGACAACCAGACCGCGCCTGACATTCCGACGGGCAGCACCATGGAGCCGATCACCTAGGCACTTCGTCCGTGGCTTCGGCGAGCGGGCGCGCAACGCCTGCCGCCACACCTGCAACCTTTGATGGAGGCTCGGCATGATCCTCTCCCTCGACGGCGTGTCGAAGCGGTTCGGCTCGCTCACCGTCACCGATGATGTGAGCTTTGACGTGCCTGCGGGCGAGGCGCTCGGCATCATCGGGCCGAACGGTGCCGGCAAGTCGACCCTCTTCAACCTCATCACGGGCAACCTGTCGCCTGATGCCGGACGCATTGTGTTCGATGGGCGCGACGTCACCCGCGTGTCCGCAACGGCGCGGTGCGTCGGGGGGATCGGCCGATCCTTCCAGATCCCGCAGCCGTTCCAGAAGTTGACGGTGTTTGAAAACCTTCTGGTGGCGGCCACCTTCGGGCAGGACCGGTCAGAGGCCGCTGTCACCCCAGACTGCGCCGACATCTTGGAGCGCACCGGGTTGATGGGCCGCGCGAACACCCCTGCCGCGACGCTGTCGCTGCTCGAACGCAAGCGCCTTGAACTCGCCCGTGCGATGGCAACGGCGCCCAAACTCCTCCTCCTGGACGAGATTGCCGGCGGGCTGACGGACGCTGAGTGCGCCGCCCTCATCGACACCATCAAGGCGATCCACGCCGAGGGGGTGACCATCGTGTGGATCGAGCATGTTCTGCACGCGCTCACCTCTGTGGTGGAGCGGCTCTTGGTGCTGGACTTTGGCCGCATCATCGGGATCGGCGAGCCCTCGGCCATCATGGCCTCCCAGGAGGTGAAGGAGATTTACCTCGGGATCGACGTGTGATGGCGCTGTTGGAGACCCACGACCTCACCGCCTTTTACGGCGACTTCCAGGCCCTCTTCGGCCTCGACATCACCCTTCACGACGGGGAGACGGTGGCAATCATCGGCGCCAACGGGGCCGGCAAGACCACGCTGATGCGCGCTATTTGCGGCGTGGTCCGCGCCGTGGCGGAGGCGGTGACGTTCAAGGGCGAGGCCATCGGCGGACTTGCCCCCGATGAGATCATGGCCCGCGGCATTGCAATGGTGCCTGAAGGCCGCCGCCTCTTCCCCTCCCTCAGCGTTGAGGAAAACCTTTTGATCGGCGCCCATGGCCGCAAGGTGGTCGGGCACTGGTCGCTCGACACTGTCTACGGCCTCTTCCCCATCCTGAAAGAGCGGCGGCGGCACCCTGGGACGGCGCTGTCGGGCGGGCAGCAGCAGATGGTTGCCATCGGCAGGGCGCTGATGTCGAACCCCAGCGTCCTTTTGTGCGATGAGATTAGCCTTGGCCTCGCGCCCGTCGTCATCCGCGACATTTACGAGGCGGTGCCGCAGATCAAAGCGGCAGGCGCTGCGATGATCGTTGTGGAGCAGGACATCGGCCAGGCCCTGAAGGTGGCCGACCGCGTCTACTGCATGACGGAAGGGCGCGTCACCCTTGAAGGCGACCCTCAAGAAATCAGCCGCGAAGCCATCCACGACGCCTACTTCGGTGCGGCGGCATGAGCGTTCTCGACACCGTCGTTCAAGGGGTGCTCCTTGGCGGGCTCTACGCGCTGTTTGCGGCAGGGCTCAGCCTTGTGTTCGGCATCATGCGGCTTGTGAACCTTGCCCATGGCGATCTCATCATCATTGCCGCCTACCTCATCCTGCTTCTGGTCTCGCTGCTCGGGTTGAACCCTTTCGTGGCCGCCCTCATTGCCGCGCCCTTGATGTTTTGTGCCGGCTGGCTCCTCCAGTTCCACGTTCTGAACAGGACGCTTGGGGAGGACATCCTGCCGCCGCTCCTCGTCACCTTCGGCCTGTCCATCGTTCTTCAAAACGCGCTCCTGGAAGGGTTCAGCGCCGACAGTCAAAGGCTGCCGTCTGAGGGGATCGGCACGGCGTCCATCGGCCTTGGCCCTGTCACTGTGGGGGTGTTGCCGCTCCTCACCTTTGCCTCGGCGGTGATCGTCATCCTTGCGCTGAACCAGGTGTTTTACCGCACCGCCTTGGGGCGGGCGTTCCGCGCCACGTCCGACGATCCCGTGACGGCCTCGCTGATGGGCATCAAGCCGCAGAGGATTTTTGCCACAGCGACGGCCCTTGCCATGGTCGTCGTCACCATTGCCGGCCTTTACCTTGGGATGCGCGCCAACTTCGACCCCAGCATCGGGCCGGCGCGGCTGATCTATGCCTTCGAGGCGGTGATCATCGGCGGGCTCGGCTCGCTGTGGGGGACGCTTGCGGGCGGCATCATCATCGGCGTGGCGCAGACCGTGGGCGCCTCCATCAACCCCGAATGGCAGATCCTGGCAGGGCATGTGGCCTTCCTTGCCGTCCTCCTCGTGCGCCCGAGGGGCCTCTTTCCCAAGGGAGCGCGGTGATGAAGGGGCCGTCCATCAAAACCTCCACCGCCGCCTCGCCCGTGGTGGCTGTGGTGGCGCTCATCATCATTGCCGTCCTCGCCGCTCTGCCGGCCTTTGCGCCGCGCTCGGTGATCCTCGATCTGTTCTTCATCCTCACCATGCTGGTGCTGGCGCAGTTCTGGAACCTTCTGGCAGGCTATGGCGGGCTCGTGTCGGTGGGGCAGCAGGCCTTTGTGGGGCTCGGCGCCTATGCCCTTTTCGGCGTTGTCATCCTTGGCGGGATGGACCCTGTCCCGGCGCTCCTCCTTGCGGGGGTGGCAGCGCTGGTGTTCGCGGTGCCGACGGCCTTTTTCGCCTTCCGTCTTGAGGGCGCCTACTTTGCCATCGGCACCTGGGTGATTGCGGAAGTGGCGCGCCTGTCGCTCGCCCAATGGAAGGCTGTGGGCGGGGGCACAGGCACGTCCCTGCCGCGCTCGGCCACCCGTGAGATGTGGTTCGTAGACGCCATCCAGTCCCTCCTTGGGGTGAGGGCGTCAGCGGCGCGCGACATCCTTGCCTACTGGCTGGCGCTGGTGTTGGCGGTGGCGACCATCGGCGGCATCTATTGGCTGTTGCGCACCCGTCGCGGCCTTGCCCTGTCGGCGGTGCGCGACAACACGGTGGCGGCAAAGTCCGTGGGTGTGGATGCAGGGCGCATCAAGTGGCTCGTCTTCCTGGTGGCCGCATTCGGAACGGGCGTGGCGGGCGCGCTCATCTACCTGCAAAAGGCCAGGATCTCCCCCGACGCTGCCTTCAGCGTCATCGATTGGACCGCCTACGTCATCTTCATCGTGGTGATCGGCGGGATCGGCACCATCGAAGGACCCATCATCGGCGTCCTCATCTTCTTCCTCCTTCAGTCGAGCCTTGCCGACTACGGCAGCTGGTACCTGATGGTCCTCGGCATGATCGGCATCGGTGTGATGCTGTTTGCGCCCAAAGGGCTCTGGGGGCTGATCAGCGACAAGACGGGCTGGCAGCTCTTCCCCGTCCGCCGCCGCCTTGAAGGCAGGCCGACACCAAAGACAAAGGATGGCCGCGATGGCTGAAATCACCACCGACGTCATGATCATCGGCACGGGGCCTGCGGGGTCGGCGACGGCGGCGCTGCTATCGAGCTACGGCGTCCCCAACATGGTCATCAACCGCTATCGCTGGCTTGCCAACACCCCGCGCGCCCACATCACCAACCAGCGCACCATGGAAGTGCTGCGCGACCTTGGGGAGGACGTTGAGGCGGAAGCCTATATGCACGCAACGCCCCAGGACCTGATGGGCGAGAACATTTTCTGCGAGAGCCTCGCGGGGGAAGAAATCGGCAGGATGAAGAGCTGGGGCAACCATCCCCTCTCCCAGGCCGAGCACCTCCTCTCCTCGCCCACCAAGATGAACGACCTGCCGCAGACCTTCATGGAGCCGCTGCTCTTCAAGACCGCGTGCTCCAGGGGGACACAGGCGCGCATGTCGACGGAGTATGTCTCCCACGCGCAGGATAAGGAGGGCGTCACCACCACCTGCAGGGACCGCCTGTCGGGGCGCGCGTTTGAGGTGCGCTCCAAGTATCTTGTGGGGGCAGACGGCGGCAACTCGCTGGTGGCCGAGCATGCGGGCCTGCCGTTCGAGGGCAAGATGGGCGTCGGCGGGTCCATGAACATCCTGTTCCGGGCGGACCTTTCCAAGTACGTCGCCCACCGCCCGTCGGTCCTTTACTGGGTCATGCAGCCTGGTGCGGACGTGGGCGGCATCGGCATGGGCCTTGTGCGCATGGTGCGGCCCTGGGACGAGTGGCTGATTGTCTGGGGCTACGACATCAACAGCCCGCCGCCCGAGGTGGACGAGGCGATGGCAACGGACGTGGCGCGCCAGCTCGTCGGCGACCCCAGCCTTGAGATCGACCTCATCTCCGCCAACACCTGGACCGTCAACAACATGTACGCCACCGAGGCCGCCAAGGGCCGCGTGTTTTGCATGGGCGATGCCATCCACCGCCACCCGCCGTCCAACGGGCTGGGGTCCAACACCTCCATCCAGGATGCCTTCAACCTTGCCTGGAAGCTGGCAATGGTGGTGAAGGGCGAGGCCGGCGAAGCGCTGCTCGACACCTACACCGAAGAGCGCGCGCCCGTTGCCAAGCAGATCGTGACGCGGGCGAACCAGTCCATCGGTGAGTTCGGCCCCATCTTCCAGTCCCTCGGCATGGGCGAGGGGGTGAGCCCCGACGTGATGCAGAAGAACCTTGAGGCGCGCAGCGACCGCACCCCAGAGGCGGAGGCCCAGCGCACGGCCATCCGCGAGGCCATCGCCTTCAAGAAGTACGAGTTCGACGCCCACGGCGTTGAGATGAACCAGCGCTACCGCTCAGCCGCCATCCTCACCGACGGGCAGATGGAGCCGGCCTTCGAGCTTGATGCGGAGCTGCACTACCAGCCCACCACCTGGCCGGGCGCGCGCATCCCCCATGTGTGGGTCTACCGCCACGACACGGGCGAGGCGCTCTCCACGCTCGACCTGTGCGGCAAGGGGCGCTTCACCCTCTTCACAGGGATTGGCGGCGAGGCGTGGGAGGGGGCGGCCAAGGCGGTGGAGGAGGTGCTTGGCGTTGGGGTCGACGTGCGCCTCATCGGCCCGCGCCGCGAGATTGTCGACCATGTGGGCGACTGGGCGCGGGCGCGCGAGGTGAGCGATTCAGGCGCCGTCCTCACCCGCCCCGACCAGCACGTCGCCTGGCGGATCGACACCGTTCCCGCAGACCCGGACGCTGAGCTGACACGGGCCATGCGCCACGTCCTGTCGCGTTGATGGAGACAGTCATGACAGACCAAAAGGGCTACTTCACCGAGGACGATTCCGCCGACGTCGTCATCGCCCGCAATGCCAACGCCAAGGACGAGCGGCTGAAAGCTGTGATGGCGGTGATCGTCAAGAAGCTCCACGAGGCGGTCAAAGAGATCGAACCCACCCAGGATGAGTGGATGGAGGCGATCACCTTCCTGACCCGCACGGGCCACACCTGCGATGACTGGCGCCAGGAGTTCATCCTCCTGTCGGACATTTTGGGTGTGTCGATGCTGGTGGACGCCATCAATGCGCGCAGGCCCACGGGCGCATCGGAAAACACCGTGCTCGGCCCCTTCCACATCGAGGGGGCGCCCGAATACCCCATGGGCGCCGACATCTGCCAGGACCACAAGGGCGAGCCCATGCGCGTCAGCGGCGTGGTGCGGGACGTGGACGGCACCCCTTTGGAGGGCGTGAAGATCGACGTCTGGCAGGCCAACGACGAAGGCTTTTACGACGTCCAGCAAAAGGGCATCCAGCCGGACTTCAACCTGCGCGGCGTGTTTCGCACAGGCGCTGACGGGCGCTACCATTTTCGCGGGGTCAAACCGCGCTTTTACCCCATTCCCAACGACGGGCCCGTGGGGCAGCTGCTGGAAAAGCTGGGGCGCCAGCCCTACCGCCCTGCGCACCTTCACTACATCATCTCAAAGCCCGGCTATCAGACCCTCACCACCCACATTTTCGACCCGCATGATCGCTACATTGACTCCGACGCCGTGTTCGGCGTGAAGGAGAGCTTGCTGGCCGAGTTCGTGATGGTGGAGGACCCTGCCGCCATCAAAGAGGCCGGCTTTGAAGGGCCGTTCTGGGACGTTGCGTTTGATTTCGTCCTAGCCCGGGCGCAATAGAGAGCGCGGGCGCAATCAAAGGTGCTGGCGCAATGGAATGGGGCCGGCGCGTTCGCCCGCGGCGGCTTTGAGAGGGAGTAAGGCGCGATGGGAAATCCTTGTATCATCTGTGTTGCCATCACGGGCTCGTTGCCCACAAAGGCCAACAACCCTGCCGTTCCAATCACCGTGGACGAGCAGGTGGAAAGCACCCACGAAGCGTTCGAGGCAGGGGCCAGCATCTGCCACGCCCATGTGCGCAATGACGATCAGACCCCAACGTCGGACCCTGAAAAGTTCGCGCGGCTGAAAGAGGGGCTCGAAAAGCACTGCCCTGGGATGATCATCCAGTTTTCCACCGGCGGGCGCTCGGGCGCCGGCAAGGAGCGCGGCGGGATGCTGCCTTTGCGGCCGGACATGGCCTCCCTCACGGTGGGCTCCAACAACTTCCCCACCCGCGTTTATGAAAACCCGCCCGACCTTGTGGCCTGGCTTGCCGGCGAAATGCGCACCTACGAGATCAAGCCCGAGATCGAGGCGTTCGACCTCAGCCACATTCACCAGGCAGCCGCTATGAACAGGGCGGGCGAGATTCCTGGCAAGATCTACATCCAGTTCGTCATGGGCGTGAAGAATGCGATGCCCGCCGACAAGGACGTGTTCGACTACTACGTCAAAACCGTGAAGCGGCTGATGCCTGAGGCCGAGTGGTGCGCCGCAGGGATCGGCCGTCACCAGATCGAGGTGAACGACTGGTCCATCTCCGCAGGCGGTCACGCCCGCACGGGCCTTGAGGACAATGTGCGCCTCGACAAGGAGCGTCTTGCCCCCTCCAACGCGGCCCTTGTGAAGCGCGCCGTAGAGCTGTGCGAGAAGTACGAGCGCCCTGTCGCCAAGCCCCACGAGGCCCGCCAGATCCTGGAGTTGCGCGCCGCTGCCTGATGGGGCGGTGCCATCCGGTCGCAGCCGCCCGGTCGATATTGACTTGGCCTTATAAAACGGACCAGCCTTCCTCATCGACGAAAACGTCGGGCGCGGCGCTGAACGGCGCCCGCGATAATCTCACGGGGAGGATCCAATGAATCGCGTCTCACTCTTTGCGGCTGCCGCGGCGGTGGCAGCCTTGGTGACAACGGGCGCCATGGCCGACGACAAGCCGCGCATGGGCGTTGTGGTGAAGATCGGGGGTATTCCCTGGTTCAACGCCATGGAAGTGGGCATCAAGGAGCAGGGCGAAAAACTGGGCGTGGACGCGTTCATGATCGGCCCGACCAGCGCCGACCCTGCCCTTCAGGTGCGCGCCATTGAAGACCTCATCGCCCAAGGGGTGGACGCCATCGGCGTGGTGCCCAACGATGCTGAGGTGCTTGAGCCCGTCCTTGCCAAGGCGATGGAGCAGGGCATCAAAGTCATCACCCACGAAAGCCCTGACCAGCAGAACGTCAACTACAACTTCGAGCTCGCCTCCTCCGACGGCTTCGGCGAGGCCCATGCCGAGCTTCTTGCCGAGAAGATGGGGGGCAGCGGCCAGTACGCCGTCTTCGTGGGCTCGCTCACCGTGCCGCTCCACAATGCCTGGGCGGATGCGGCCATTGCGTACCTGAAAGAGAACCATCCTGAGATGGAGCTTGTGGGTGAGCGCCATGGCGTTGCCGAAAGCGCCGACGATTCCCGCCGCACCGCGCTGGAGCTGATGAGCGCCAACCCCGAGCTTGGCGGCTTCCTCGCCTTCGGCAGTCAGGGCCCCATCGGCGCAGGGCGCGCCATCGAAGAGCGGCGCAAGGCTGGCGAGGTCCACGTGCTGGGACCGTTCTCGCCAGGTCAGGGCCAAAAACTCGTGAATGACGGTGTGATTTCCGGGGGCTTCATGTGGAACCCCATGGAAGCGGGCCGTGTGTTCGTCACCATGGGCAAGATGCTTGTGGACGGCGAAGAGGTCACCCAAGGCATGGAGATCGAAGGCCTTGGTGCGGTGAACCCTGACGGCACCAACATCATCGTCGACCAGCTTGTGCCCATCAACGCCGACACTGTGGGCGAACTGGCGGACATGGGCCTTTAAGGCCTGAGGGCGGCGGCACCCGTCGCCGCCCATTCTCCCCCCATGGAAGACAAGGCTGTCGCGCCGATCCTGTCGATGAAGGGCGTGTCGAAGGTGTTCGGCGGCGTCAAGGCGCTGTCTGACGTGGATTTCGAGGTGGCGCCTGGGGAGGTTCACTGCCTTGCCGGCGAGAACGGGTCCGGCAAGTCCACCCTTATCAAGATCGCGACCGGCGTTTACGAGGCCGAAGCGGGGGCACTGATCAAGGTGGGCGGGGAGCGGGTGGCCAAGCCCACGCCAGGGCTCGCCCGCAAGCTCGGCATCCAGGTCATCTGGCAGGACCTTGCCCTGTTTTCCGAGATGAGCGTTGCGGAAAACATTGCCATTGAGAGCCTGCTCGGCAGCAAGGTCCGCCCCGTGCGCCACGCCAAAATGCGCGAGGATGCGGCAGGAGCGCTGAAAAAGCTCGGCGTGTCGTTGGATCTTGGCGCGTCCGTGCGCTCGCTCCCCATCGCCAAGCGGCAGATCGTTGCCATCGCACGGGCGCTGATTGCCGATGTGCGGCTCATCTTCATGGATGAGCCCACCGCCTCGCTCACCCAGGCCGAGACCGACCATCTGCTTGAGATTGTGCGCACTTTGTCGGCGTCGGGGGTGGCTGTTGTGTTCGTCAGCCACCGTCTGGCGGAGGTGCTTGAGGTCTCCCGCTCCGTCACCGTTCTGCGCGATGGCAAGCTCGTCGGCGTCTACCCCACCGAAGGGATGAGCCAGTCCCGCCTCACCGAACTCATGACTGGGCAGACATTCGACACCAAGGTCGCCGCAAGGGATATGGCGGATGCGCCGCCCGTCCTTGAGGTCGAGGGGCTGTCGCGCAAGGGCGAGTACCAGGACATCGACCTTGTGGTGCGCGCTGGGGAGATTGTCGGGCTCACCGGTCTCATCGGGGCAGGGCGCACCGAACTCGGCATGACGCTGTTTGGCATGAACGCGCCCGATCAAGGCACCATTCGCCTCGACGGCAAGCTTGTGCGTTTTGCCTCCAACGGCGAGGCCATCAGGGCGGGCGTCGCCTATGTGTCCGAGGACCGCTTGTCGCTTGGCCTCATTCAGCCGCAACCCATTGCCGACAATATCGCCATCACAGTGGTGGACAGGCTGACCCGCGCCGGCCTCATCGGGGCGCAGAAAAAGAGCGACCTTGTGGACCGCTGGGTCAAGGACCTTGCGGTGAAGATCGGCACACCGCGCGATGCCGTCGCCACCCTGTCGGGCGGCAACCAGCAGCGCATCGTTCTTGCCAAGTGGCTTGCCACCGAGCCGCGGCTTTTGATCCTGGATTGCCCCACCGTGGGGGTGGATGTGGGGGCGCGGGCGGGGATCTTCGCCATCATCCGTGCCTTGGCTGAGGAGGGGCTTGCGATCCTCCTCATCTCCGACGAGCCGCCCGAGGTCTTCTTCAATGCCGACCGTGTGTTTCATATGGCGGGCGGGCGCATCGTGGGCGCCTACGACCCTTTGAAGAGCGATCTGAAGCGGCTTGAGGAGGCGGTCTATGCGTGAGTTCTTGCGCGCCAGCCCCACCGAAGCCTGGCTTGTGGTGGTGATTGCCGCGCTCGGCCTCTTCCTGGCGCTGTCGACGGATCAGTTCTTCTCCCTCGTCAACGCCACGGACCTGTTGAACACGTCGGCCATCAACATCATCTTCGCCATGGGGCTGTTGGTGGTGCTGATTTCGGGCGCCATCGACATTTCCTTCGCCGTGGCCGCATCCGTCGTCCAATACGTGACGGCGTTGATCTTGATGCAGATCGGCGGTGGCAATTGGGCCTTCGGGATTTTGATTGCGGGAAGCTGCGGCATCCTTCTGGCGTCCATCAACGCCGCGCTCATCTACCACTTCCGCATCATTTCCATTGTGGTGACCATTGCCACCTTCAACGCCTTCTTCGGGCTGTTGATGTTTTTCACCCGCGGCGTCTCCATCTACAATCTGCCCGACTGGTGGACCGACCGGATCATCTTGTGGGAGCAGGAGACCCCCTCGGGCACCTGGGCGGAGTTGACGCTGCCTGTGGCGGTGATGGCCGTCTGTGTCATCGCCACCTGGCTGTTGATCGCCAAGACCTCCACAGGCCGGCAGCTCTACGCCTATGGCGACAATCCCGAAGGGGCGCGGCGCATCGGCATCAACGAGGCCGCGCAGCACTATATCGCCTTCGGCTGGCTCGGCCTGATGCTCGGCATTGCCGGCCTGATGCAGGTGAACTACGCGCAGGAGGTGGTGCCCAACGCCCTTTATGGTCGCGAGCTTGACGTTCTGGCCGCCACCGTCCTTGGCGGGGCGCGGCTTGGCGGCGGGCGGGGCACGGTGTTCGGCGTCGTCCTCGGTGTGCTTCTCATTGCCATCACGGAGAACGGGCTCAACCTTCTTGGTGTGTCGCCCTATGCCTTCAAGATGGTGGTGGGGGCGATCATCCTTGCCGCCATCGTGTTGTCCAACGTCTCCCTCGACAAGCTGACGGTGAGGCGGGCGTGATCGCTTGGATTGCCAAGCGCCGCGATGCGGAACTGATCGGCCTGTCGGCCTTCCTCGTGGTGGTGGTGCTGGCCTTCTCGCTGGTGACCGACCGGTTCCTCACCGCCGCCAATCTCAACTCCATGGCCGTTCAGTTGCCCGAGTTGGGGATTTTGACCCTTGCCATGCTGATGCCGATCCTGTCGGGCGGCCTCAACCTTGCGGTGACGTTCCAGGCCAACATCTCCGCCCTTGCGCTGGCGGCAATCCTGGAAGCGGGCGGGGGGCCTGATGCGGGGCCCCACGTCTTCGCCCTTGGGGTCGCTGCGGCGCTGGGTGTCGGGGCGGGGACGGGGCTCTTCATGGGCCTTGTGGTCGCCTATTCGCGCGCCCACCCCATCCTCGTCAGCCTTGCCATGATGATCTTTCTGCGCGGGCTCGGAGAATACTTGACCCGCGGCGGCGACATTTCGGGCTTTCCCGACTATGTAGCAGCGCTCGGCCATGGCAGCCTCCTCGGGGTTCCTGCGCCGCTTCTCATCTTCCTGCTGTGTGTCATCGGCTGGCAGGTGCTTTTGGGGCGCACGCCGCTCGGCTTTTTCACCTACATGGTGGGCTCGAACATTGAGGCGACGCGCTATTCGGGCATCAACACCAAGCGCATCATCACGCTGATCTACACGCTGTCGGGCCTCATGTGCGCCATTGCCGGCATCGTCATGATGGCGCGCTTCAACTCGGTGCGTGTGGGGCATGGGGAGGCCTACCTCCTCATCACCGTTCTGGCGTGCTTTCTGGGCGGGGTGGACCCGTTCGGCGGGTTCGGCCGTGTGTTGTCGGTGGCGCTGGCGCTCGTCATCCTTCAATGCTTGTCCTCGGGCCTCAACCTCATCGGCGCCAACCAGCATCTGGCGACGGCGGTGTGGGGCCTCTTCCTCATTGCCGTGATGGTGATGCGCTTTGTCTTCACCAACTGGCTGACCACAAGGAGACGGGAATAATGAAGGGCTACGGCGTACACACAAGCCTTTGGGCGATGGATTGGACCCGTGAGGCGGCCGAATACGCCGTGGCGCAGGCCGGCAAGTACGATGTGGACTTCATCGAGATCCCGCTCCTCGACCCGCCGGCCGTCGATGCCGCCCACACCCGTGCCCTTCTTGAAAAGGCCGAGATGCCTGCCGTTTGCTCCCTCGGCCTGCCTGATGATTGTTGGGCCTCCCGCGATCCTGACAAGGCGGTGGCGTTTCTGAAGGTCGCCATGGACAAGACCGCCGACATGGGCTGCCTTGCCCTGTCGGGCGTCACCTTCGGCGGCATTGGCGAGCGCACCGGAAGCCCGCCCACCGAGGCTGAGAAGGACAATGTGGCCAAGGCCTTGGGCGCTGCCGCCGCCTATGCGCGCACCAAGAACATCCTGTTCGGCATTGAGCCTGTGAACCGGTATGAAAACCACATCATCAACACAGGCTGGCAGGCCCGCGAGATGATCGAGAGGGTGGGGGCCGACAACATCTTCATCCACCTCGACACCTACCACATGAACATTGAGGAAAAGGGCGCCGCCAACGGGATCTTGGACGCGCGCCCGTTCCTGAAGTACATCCACATGTCCGAAAGCGATCGTGGTGTGCCTGGCGCCGGCACCTGCGACTGGAACGAGATCTATGCAGCGCTCGCCGCCATCGGGTTCGACGGGGGGATGGCGATGGAAAGCTTCATCAACCTTCCCCCGCAGATCGGCGCGGCCCTGTCGGTCTGGCGCCCTGTGGCCGAAAGCGCCGAGCAGGTGATGGACGAGGGCCTGCCCTTCCTGCGCAACATGGCGCGGCAGTATAAGTTGATATGAGCACCGACACCGTCATCGGGATCGACGTTGGCACAGGCAGCGCCCGGGCCGGCGTCTTCACCGCAAAGGGCGAACTGTTGGGCCGTGCGGTGCATCCGTTCTCCCTCCACCGCCCGCGCCAGGACTTTGTGGAACAGTCCGGCAACGAGATCTGGGAGGCTGTGTGCGCGGCCGTGCGCGGCGCCATTGAGGATGCCGGCATCGACCCGTCCGCCGTGCGCGCCCTTGCGGTGGATGCGGCCTCCTCCACAGTGGTGCGCGATGTGGACGGCGGCCCCTTGTGCGTCTCCCCTGACGGGAAGGGCGACCGCGACACCATCGTATGGATGGACCACCGCGCCAAGGCCGAAGCACAGGAGGCGACCGCCACAGGGGCCGCGCCCCTTGCCTTCGTTGGTGGCACCATGTCGCCGGAAATGGCAACGCCCAAGCTCGCGTGGCTGAAGCGCAACCACCCCGACCGCTGGGCGCGCACCGGCTTCGCGTTCGACCTTGCCGATTATGTGAGCTGGCGGGCGAGCGGGCGGACGGAGCGCTCCGCCTGCACGCTCACCTGCAAGTGGACTTACCTGGCCGACAGCCACCCCCACTGGGACACGGGTTACCTCGACGCCATGGGCCTAGAGGACCTTTTGGAGCGGGCGAGCCTGCCTGAGGCGGCCCTTTCCATAGGCGCGCCCATCGGCCCCGTGACGGAGGCGGCAGCCGCTGCCCTCGGCCTCACCACGGAATGCATCGTGGCGGCGGGGCTTGTGGATGCGCACGCCGGTGCCCTCGGCACCCTTGCCCCTTACCTGGGGGAGGGGATCGACAGGCACATGGCGCTGATTGCAGGCACCTCCAACTGCCAGATGGCCCTCTCGCCCACCCCCATCAGCGTCCCCGGTGTGTGGGGGCCTTACAAGGATGCCGTCGCCCCTGGCACCTACCTCAACGAAGGGGGACAGTCGGCGGCAGGATCGCTGCTGGATCACATCATCGAGCGCTCGCCGGCCTCAGCTGGCCTTGGGGAGAACCCCCATGATGACCTTGCAAAGATCCTGGCGCCCTTGATGGCCGAGACGCCCGATCTCGCCCCCCACCTACACGTCCTGCCGGACTTTCACGGCAACCGCTCGCCCCATGCCGATCCGGAGGCGCGCGGGGCCATCACAGGGCTCGACTTCTCCGACCCCATGGATGCCCTGGTGCGTACCTATTGGGCCACCGCTGCCGCCATCGCCTACGAGACACGTGAGATCGTTGCGGCCATGAATGCCCAAGGGTACAGGATCACCGCCGCGCACTTGTCCGGCGGGGCAGCGCGCAACCCCGTCCTGTCGCAAATCTATGCCGACGCCACGGGGCTGACGGTGACCCGGCCTGCCAGTGCCGACCCTGTGATCCTGGGCGCTGCCATTGCCGCCAGTGTGGCCGGCGGCCTTCACAAGGACATTGAGACCGCCGCCCGTGCCATGGTGGCAGAGCCTGAGGCCATCGCCAGCCCCGCTGCCGCCAAAGCCGCGCACGATGCCCGCTACGACCGCTATCTTGCGTTTGCGGACTTCCAGCGGGCCTTCCACAAGTCCATCAGGGGCGCGGCGGGGTGAGCGAGACCGTCTCGCCGGAGGCGTTCGTGGAGCGCCTCCTGGCACGGCTCGGCACGGTGGGTGCCGGCGGGCGCCTCCTCGTTGCCTTGGCCGGTGCGCCAGGCTCCGGCAAGTCCACTCTGTCGGCCATGGTGGAAGATAAGGTCAACCAGACGCACCCCGGCGCTGCCGCCGTCGTCCCCATGGACGGCTACCACTATGATGATGAGGTGCTGGTGCCGAACGGGTGGCGGCCCCGCAAAGGGGCACCCCATACGTTCGACGTGGGCGGGCTGGCGGCGATGCTCCAACGGCTGAAGGCCAATGAGGAGGAGACCATCGCCATCCCCCGCTTCGACAGGGACCTTGAGATTGCCCGCGCCGGGGCAAGGCTGATCCCCCAATTAGTGCGGCTCATCCTTGTGGAGGGCAACTACCTCCTCCTCGACATGCCACCGTGGGACAGTTTGGCCGGCCACTTCCACGTGACGGCGATGATTGCCGTTGAGGAGGCGGAACTGCGGCGACGGCTTGCCGCACGCTGGGACGGCTATGGCCTGGACGCGGCCGCCATCACCGCAAAGCTTGAGGAAAACGACCTGCCCAACGGGCGCCTCGTGGTCCACAAGAGCCGCCAGGCGCACATGACCATCGTGTGACGGCTTTAAGTCTTACTTACGTCCAAGCGTCATTCGGCTTATTCTGCGATCATTGGTTGTCACACGGTTGTCAACAAATGCGGGCTAATTCGACCTCAACGCAAGCAACAAGAACCAGCTTGGAGCATCAGGATTCATGACATTTCGCACCGTTCTTTTGTCGGGCGCTGCAACGCTGGCGCTGACCACAGGCGCCATTGCCGCATGCCCCCCGGTGACGGTCGCCGACATGGGCGGCCTCACGCCGGCGTATCCCCAGCAGTTCGAACTGGCCGAGTTCCAGGACAAGGCCGACTGCACGCTGACCTTCACGGCCAACCCCGACATCGATGCGCTGAACCGTGAGATCGGCGGCAATGCCGACCTGCCGCCTTTGGCAGAGCGTCTGCCGGCCGAGCCGCTGGTGGTTGCCCCCTATGAGACGATCGGCACCCATGGCGGCACCCTGCGCGGTCTCTCCAAGGCGACGGAAGCTGGCACGTCGGACCTGTTGTCGGTCCGCCACGTCAATCTTGTGCGCTATGCGGATGATCTGCAGACCCTTGTTCCGAATGTTGCCAAGTCCTGGTCCTGGAATGATGACTATACGGAGCTAACCTTTACGCTGCGTGAGGGGCACAAGTGGTCAGACGGTGCGCCCTTTACTGCCGATGACGTGATGTTCTGGTACAACGACCTTATCTTAAACCCCAACGTCTACGCCAAGACGCCTGACCGTTGGCTGTTCAGCGGCAAACCCATCACGGTGACGGCGAGTGACCCGCAGACGGTGGTGTTCGCGCTGCCGCAGCCGGCGCCCGGTCTCATCAGCCGCTTTGCTGTGGACTATGGCCAGCCCTTCCAGCCCAAGCATGTGCTGGGCCAGTTCATGGACGCCCACAATGGTGAGGCGGCCGCTGCCCGTGAAGCGGCCGGTTTTGCCGATGAGGCGGAGGCCATCGACTGGTATTATGGCGGGTCGGACTGGAAGGACGTGCCGAGCCCCCTTCTGAAGGATGCGCAAAAGGCCGCCGCCACAGAGCGTCCCGTGCTGCCCACCCTTGAGAGCCACATTCTCATCGATGACACCGCCGAGGGCCGCCGTCTGGTCGCCAACCCCTACTTTCACATGGTGGACACGGCCGGCAATCAGCTCCCCTACATCAGCCGCATCGATGAGCGCTATGTCCCCGAAAAGGAAGTGCAGAACCTGCGCATCATGGACGGTGACGTGACCTGGAAGCAGCAAGCCATCTTCTTGGAAGACTTCCCGCTTCTGAAAGAAAACGAAAGTCGCGGCGACTATACCATCGCCTTTGCCCCCACCTTCGGCGAGAATGTCTTTTACTCCTTCAATCGCACAGCGAACGACCCGGTTCTGCGCGAGATCTTCAATGACATTCGCTTCAATCAGGCGATGTCCTTGGCCATGAACCGCGATGAGATCAACGAGATCGTCTATCTGGGTCAAGGCACGCCCATGCAGGGCACGCCTGCCGAAGGCAAGACGGTGGACTTCATCACCGATGCGCACATCAACGCCTTCATCGACCATGACCCCGAACGGGCGAAGGCGCTGCTGGATGAGATGGGCTTGAAGGATGCCGACGGCGACGGTGTGCGCGAACGGCCCGACGGCGAGCCTTTGGTCCTGCGCGTGGTCTACGCCAACCAGGGTGCCCCGGTGAAAATGCACGAGCTTGTGCGCGATTACTGGACGAATGTGGGCGTGCGCGTCGACCTTCGCGAGGTGACGTCGGACGAATACCGTGCCGCCGGCAACAACAACGACCTCGATGTCACGGTGTGGAAGTATGACAACACCGCAGGCCCCACCATCAGCCAGGATGTCACCGCCTTCGTTCCGCCCTTTGGCGACTACTTCAACCCCGGCACAGGATTCGGCTGGGCGGCATGGAAGGCCTCCGAGGGGGCCGAAGGTGTCGAGCCACCCCAATACATCAAAGACTTGTATGAGCTGAGCAACCAGTTCATCCAGACCGAACTTGGCACGCCGGAGTCCAGTGAGCTCGGCAAGCAAATTGTCGACATCCACGTGGACAACCTTTTGAAGATCGGCACCGTCGGCGACATTGTGGGCCCCTTCACCCACGCCAATGCTCTGAAGAACGTGAAGCCGCTGACGGCCAAAACCTACGACTTCTACTGGACCTATCCCTACCGGCCGCAACAATGGTTCCTGGCTGAGTAAAGACCGACACGAAGGGCCGCAGATCGCTGCGGCCTTTCCCGTTCACGGTCCGGGAGAACGCCATGGTCCGCTTCGTCGCCGAACGCGTCTTTGGCATGGTGGTGACCATGGTGCTGGTCTCCATGATGGTGTTCGTCATCATGGAGTTGCCGCCGGGGGACTATGCGGACCGCTATGCGTTCCGCAAGTTTTCAGGCACGGGCGTGAATGTCACCGAGGCGGACGTTGCGGCGATCCGTGCCGATCTCGGCCTCGATAAGTCTGCCCCTGAACGGTATTTGGACTGGATCGGCAACATCGTCTTACACGGTGACTTCGGTCAGGCCTTTGCGTTCGAGACGTCCGTCAACAATGTCATTGGCGACAAGGTGTGGCTGACCTTGGGCCTTGTGTTGATGACGCTCATCATCACCTACGCGGTCTCCATCCCGGTCGGCATCTATGCGGCGGTCAAACGGGGATCGGCAGCCGACTATGGCCTGACCGTCTTTTCTTATCTCGGCCTGGCGTTGCCCAACTTTTTGTTGGCGCTGGTGTTGTTATACATCTCAAGCCGTTACTTCGGCGCTGACATCGGCGGGCTCTTCTCTGAAGACTATGAGCGCGCCCCCTGGTCCCTCGCCAAGCTCTGGGATCTCATCAAACACCTGTGGCTGCCGGCCTTCGTGCTTGCCTGGTCGGCGGTGGCCTACCAGTTGCAGACGGTGAGGGCCACCATGTCGGACGAGTTGAACAAGCTCTCCGTCACCGCAGCGCGCGCCCGCGGCGTGCCCGAACGTCGCCTTCTTATCAAGTATCCGGCACGCTTGGCGGTGAACCCTGTGGTTTCCACCATCGGCTTCGACGTCAACCGTATTTTCTCAGAGCTTCCCATTGTCGCTGCCGTTTTGGGGCTGACGGAGTTGGGAGGGCTTTTGTTGCGCGCCTACCTTGACCTCGACATGTACGTGGCAGGCGCGATCCTTCTTCTCCTCACCTTTGCTGTGGTGATGATGAATTTCGTCTCCGATATCTTGCTGGCGGTGCTCGACCCGCGCATCAAGCTGGGGGGCTGAGGATGGCGCTGGTCATTGTCCTCAGCGTTGTTCTGGCCGCCGTCCTTGTTCTGCGCGCGCGGGTGGCCCGGGCGGTGGAGCGGGCGGCCGAAAAGGGTGGCGAGCCGACCCTCACCGCCAAAGAACAGCGCCTCATCGCCAAAGACGAAGCGCGGCGGCTGAAGTATTATTCCGCTTCCCAATGGACGCTGGTGTGGTGGCGCTTTCGCAGGCACAGGGCCGCCATGGCCGCCTCCGTGGTGCTGGGGCTGATGTTCCTGGGCGGCTTGTTTGCCGAGTTCGTGGCCCCTTACGGCCCCACCACGCGGGACACGGCCTACCTGGATGGCGCGCCGCAGATCCCACAATTTTGCGACCAGAATGGCTGCTCCTGGCGCCCCTTCATCCATGGCGTGAAGACCGAGCGCGACCCCGTCACCCTGCGGGCCATTGCCGTGCCCGACCCCGAAACGCGCCTTTATGTGCATCTGTTCGTGGAGGGGGAGCCTGTGGAGCTGTTGGGCTTCATCCCCATCACCACGCACCTTTTCGGGGTGGAGGGGGGGATGCTTCACCTGTGGGGCACAGATTCCATCGGCAGGGATGTCTTCTCCCGCACGCTTTACGCCACGTGGACGTCGCTCTCCATTGGCATCCTGGGCGTATTGATCAGCTTTGTCTTAGCGCTGGTCATCGGTGGGATTGCCGGTTACTTCGGCGGTGTCATCGACATGGTGATCCAACGGGTGACGGAGGTGGTGCGGGTCATTCCCATCATCCCCCTTTACATGGGCCTTGCCGCGGCCATGCCTAAGGAGTGGTCGACCACGCAAGTCTACTTCGCGATGACGGTGATTTTGGGCCTGTTCGGTTGGCCCACCCTCGCGCGGCGGGTGCGCTCGCAACTCTTGTCCATCCGCGATGAGGACTATGTGGTGGCCGCCCGCCTTGCAGGGGCGCGCCCGCGCTCCATCATCGCGCGGCACATGCTGCCCTCCTTCACAAGCTTCATTATCGTCGATCTGGTGATTTCCTTCCCGTACATGATCTTGTCGGAAACAGCGCTCTCCTTCGTGGGGCTGGGCCTGCGTCCGCCTGCGGTCTCCTGGGGGGTGTTGTTGCAGGAGGCCCAATCCATCCGCGTGTTGGAGCAGACGCCGTGGCTCCTCATCCCGGCGCTCTTCGTGGTGGTGGCGGTGCTCGCCTTCACCGTCATCGGCGATGGTCTGCGCGATGCGGCCGACCCTTACGCGTCGAGCCGGTAGGAGGGCGTGATGGACACCATCTTGGAGGTGGAAAACCTTGCCATCACCTTCCGCTCCGACGAGGGGCGGGTGCGGGCCGTCGATGGGGTCACCTTCTCCGTCGCGGCGGGGCGCACCCTCGGCCTCGTCGGGGAATCGGGGTCCGGCAAGTCGGTCTCCACCAAGGCGCTGACGCGGTTGTTGCCCAGGACGGCCGAGCTTGGACCGGACACGCGCATCCGCTACCGCAACAAGGCCGGCGAGGTGGTGCACATTGAGGCCGTCTCGCCCAAAAGCACGCTGATGCGGCGGATGCGGGGCGGCGAGATCGGCATGATCTTTCAAGAGCCCATGGCCTCCTTCAGCCCGGTCTATACCATCGGCGCGCAGATGGTTGAGGCGATCCGCCTTCACCGCGGCCAGTCCCGGCGCGAGGCCCGTGCCACGGCCATCGACATGCTGCGCGAGGTGGGTCTGTCCAACCCGGAGGTGCGGGTGGATGCTTATGCCAGCGAGATGTCGGGCGGGATGCGCCAGCGCGCTATGATTGCCCTTGCCCTTGCCGCCCAGCCCCAGCTGTTGATTGCCGACGAGCCCACAACGGCCCTCGATGTCACCATCCAGGCCCAGGTGCTGAAGCTGATGCGTGACCTTCAGACGCGCTTTCAGATGGCGATGATCTTCATCACCCACGACCTTGGCGTCATCGCCCACATCGCCGATGAGGTGGCGGTCATGTACCTTGGCACCATCGTGGAGCG
>JBCDCF010000001.1:0-31041 GCA_039182345.1 Pseudomonadota bacterium | reverse complement strand
TTTTGGGGAGACGTCCCCCCTGGTTGGCCAACTGGGGGATGCGTAGGTACCCCGTCCCACCGCTTTCGGCGCCCATCTAATTGCCCTTGTGTACGGGCAGCATGCGCGTCATGCCGCCCACGAGGACCACCTCGTCGATCTGACCGGCGGACAGTTCAGCATCCTTCAGCGCCGAACGGCACGGGCCGATGGTGCGCTCCACAAGGTCTTCCACAAGCTGCTCGAGCTTTGAGCGCGACAGCTTCATGGTGAGGTGCTTGGGGCCCGTCTGGTCGGCGGTGATGAAGGGCAGGTTCACTTCAGTCTGCGTGGCCGAGGACAGTTCGATCTTCGCCTTCTCCGCAGCCTCTTTCAGGCGCTGAAGGGCGAGCTTGTCGGCGCGCAGGTCAATGCCGTTCTCTTTCTTGAACTCATCGGCCAGGTAATCGAGGATCCTGACGTCAAAGTCCTCACCGCCGAGGAAGGTGTCGCCGTTGGTGGACTTCACCTCAAAGACGCCGTCGCCGATCTCAAGGATCGACACGTCGAAGGTGCCGCCGCCAAGGTCGTACACGGCAATGGTCTTGCCGTCCTTCTTGTCGAGGCCGTAGGCAAGCGCCGCGGCTGTGGGCTCGTTGATGATGCGCAGCACTTCAAGGCCGGCAATCTTGCCTGCGTCCTTGGTGGCCTGGCGCTGACTGTCGTTGAAGTAGGCCGGAACGGTGATCACCGCCTGGGTGACGGTCTCGCCCAGATAGGCTTCGGCCGTTTCCTTCATCTTCTGCAAAATGAAGGCCGAGATCTGGCTGGGGCTGTAGGTCTTGCCGCGCGATTCCACCCACGCATCGCCATTGTCGGCTTTGGTGATCTGGAAGGGGACGAGGGCCTTGTCCTTGCCGACGGTGGGATCGTCGAAGCGGCGGCCGATCAGGCGCTTGACGGCAAACAGGGTGTTTTCAGGGTTGGTCACCGCCTGGCGCTTGGCCGGCTGGCCGACGAGGCGCTCGCCATCCTCGGTGAACGCCACCATCGAGGGCGTGGTGCGCATGCCTTCGGCGTTTTCGATGACCTTGGCGTTCTTGCCATCCATCACGGCCACACAGGAGTTCGTGGTGCCGAGGTCGATGCCAATGACTTTGCTCATAGTGTCTCCTTAAGGCGGACCGGCTGGACCCGTGAAGGCATCCAGATCGAAAGCGAAACCGGTCCCCGGTTCGCGTGATGACAGGGGCGGCAAGCCACCCCGTACAATCGCCACATATAAGAGGGGCGGGAGTGCACACAAGGCGCCAGCCTTGCCTGTCAACGGGCCGAATCGCTCTCCTGTTCCGGCGCGGTGGCGGCAAGATCCAACGTTACGGTGACCCTGAGGCCCAAGGTTTCGCCCTCAGCATCGTTCTCGCTGCCGATGTCGAAGGCGGATCTGTCGAGGGTGACAGAGCCCTTGGCGCGGCCGATACCGTCTTGAACATCAAGGCTAAATGGCATCGTCACCGCCTGGTTGATCCCCCGCAACGACAAGGTGCCCTGTGCAACGTACCCGCCCCTGCCGTCCGATGAGATGGAGGTGGTGGTGAAGGTCGCCGTTTTGAAGCGCCGCGCGGCGAGCCCGTCCGATCCGCGCAATTGGGCATTGGTGATGCCACGGGTGACCATGGTGGCGCTCTCAAGGTCGATCTCAGCACTGACGGAGGAGGCCTCAAGGGCGTTCTCGTCAAAGCGGATGGTGGCATCGAAGCGCTCAAACCGCCCTGTGGCCTCGCTGCCATCGTTCATGACGCTGAAGGTGAGGCTGCTTTGATCGGGGATCAGCGCCCACAGCCCTGGCGTCGGCGCGGCGGCAGGCCCTTCGGCCTGGGGCGCTGCATCCACGGACGGGGCAAGGCGGGTCGCGGCAGGGTCGGTGAGGGCGGGCGTGTCTTCCGCGGCACTTTGAGCGGGCTCAGGCGTCGGCGGAGCGTCAGTGGCGCGCACGGCGGTCAGATCGGTGTTGATGGTCACCGCGTTGGCCAGCGTTTCGGCCGAGGCGTCATTGTCCGCGCCAAGGCCGTAGTCGAGACGGTTCACCGTCATCGTCCCCTTGGCTTCGGCAATGTCGCCCGTGATGGACAGGGTGAAGGTGAGGGTTTGCGGGTGCGAGACGCCGCGGATGGTGAGCGTGCCGTCCGCAGCATACCCGCCCCCCTCTTCGCGGATGGAGGATGAGGTGAAGGTTGCCGTGCCGAACTGCCTGTTGGCAAACCCGTCCGACCCGTTGATCTGCCCCCGTGAGATGGACGAGCCGGACATGGACACGCTGGTGGTGTCGATGGTGACGTCAACCTTGGAGCCTTCAAGGTTGGACGGGTCGAACACGATGTCGGTGGTGAAGGCGCTGAACGTGCCGGTCACCGGATCGCCGTCGTTGGTGACGGTGAAGGTGAGGGTGCTCTCCTCAGGCTTTAGGGCCCAGCGATGGCTTTGGGCGGAGACGGGATCGCCTGCTTGGGCAGGCGTTGCTGCCGGCTGAGCGTCCTGCACTGGTGCGGCCGTCGGCGCGGGAGGCGCGTCCGCGGTGGCCGGGGATGCGCCCGCCGTCTCCGTCGTCGCGCTGGCATCAGGGCTGGCGTCAGAGCTGGCACTGGCGGACGCAGGCGCATCGGGCTCGGCGTGGGTCTCCACGGAGGATGCGGCCGTGGGTGTGTCCGCAGCGGAGGACGCAGGGGCGTCGGCGGCGCCTGCGGTGAGGGTCGCTGCCTGGTCGGGCGAGACGCCGGTCGGGGTGGCAGAGGCGGCGGGCGGCGTGGCGTCGTCAGCGGTCGCGGTATCCTGACCGCGGGTGAAAAGGCCGATGCCCACAATGGCGCCCACGAACACCACCGTCGCAATCCACGTGGTGGCCTGGCCGTAGGAGTTGCGCGGACCATCGCCTTTGGACGACAGCGACATGCGGGTCAGATAGCCGCGGTGCTCCATCTGGTGCTTCAGCGCGCCGGCAACGTGAAGTGCAATCAGCCCTGCCGCAGCGTAGGCCAAAATGAAGTGCGCCCACTCAGACCCATAAGACAGGGTCTCGCGCGTGCCATCGGACAGCCCGTCGAGGCCAGGCAGATGCGGCCACGGCAGCCAATCCTGGAAGAACAGCAGCGTTTCCACCTGGAAGGGCGAGACCGTCACCATCAGCCAGCCCGACAGGGGAATCGCTATCAGCAGGAAGTAGAAAATCAAGTGCGCCCCATGGGCGATGGCCGCCTCGAAGGGCTTTACCTCCGCCGGCAAGGGGGGCGGCGGGTTGAAGGCACGCCACACGATCCGCGCCACGGTGAGGGCGAGGATCGTGACGCCAAAGCTCTTGTGGAGCTGGTAGGCGTCGAACTGCAGCGATGAGCCCTGCGACAGGAAGTCGACCATCACGAGGCCGCCCACGATCTGCAGGATCATCAAGATCGCAATCGTCCAATGCAGGACGACTGCGCCCGTTGTGTATCTGGAAGCCCTAAAGGGGGGTGCGCTGGTGGTGGGCAAGACGACGACCTCCTAGAGCAGTCCACGCCGCCGTGGGATGATGGCGGCGCGGGGGGAGCGTCTCGCCACACCAAGGGCGAGATGCATGAGCTTCTGTCAGGACGCGTATGGCACCGACCGGAAGACCCGTCAGTTCTGTAGTAGGAACTCGCCTTGGATTTCAACGACCACATCGTCGCCGATGGGACCAACCAGCGAGGTAACGCCCCACTCGGAGCGCTTGACGACACCGGTGGCGGAGATCCCGATGGTGGGATTGCCTGACATGGGATGGTCCTTGGCGCCATTCAGCGTGGTCTCAAGCACCAGGGGGTGGGTCTGGCCGGCAAGGGTCAGTTCGCCGGTGATGTTGGCGGTGTTGTCGCCCGTCACTTCGATGCTGCTGGAGGTAAAGGTGATCTGCGGATGGGCATCGGAGTTGATGAACATCTCGGATTCGATTTCGGCGTTGAAGTCCTTCGCCGCAGGGTGGAGGGTCTCGACCTCCTGGCCGTTGACGGTCACCGACACGGAGGAGTTGGCCACATCGCTCGCATCAAGGGTGATGGTGGCGTCGATGGCATCGCGCGCGAATGTGCCCGTGTAGTTGGAAAAACCCAGGTGGTTCACCTTCCACAGGATCGACGTGTGGGTGGGGTCCACCACGTAGGTGCCCGAGGGAACGTCGAGGGTTTGGGCTGAGGCTGCGGTGGCAAGGCCGAGTGAGGCGGCGGCGGCAAGTAAGAGGCGCATAGGCATCTCCCGTCGTATTAGGTGGCGATGCACCTATTGCACCGCCGTCGCCCATAGGTAGACGCGCCGGGGCGTTTGAGAACACCGCACGCCGCCGAAAGGCATTGACACATCTGTGATGGCCGCGCCCCTTGTCACAGGCGCCATCGGACCAGGGTGTCGTTGAGGTGGCCTGTTGGATCGGCCTGTGTGCCCTTTGGCACCCCTGCGGTCGTCACGTGGAAGGGTGCAGAAGGCGTGCACCGGCACAATACGCGCATCGGTCCATTCGCCTCCGCCGTGCGACTTGGTGTTCGAGGCGGAGTGGCGCTAGGAACTGGCCCTCGACGGATACCCATTCTTAGAGTGGGACATGCTGTGGTCCTTGCAGTTGAGCAGGATGTCAGTCGGTCGCAACGCAGAAGCCACCCCGGTGGCTCATTGGCGCCGCTATGCCTCCTCGCATCCTTTGCCGTGCACACGATCCTTCTCGGCGTCGCAGTCATTGTCACCCATGCGATGCCAAACCCTCCCAAACCTCCTGCGTCAATTGTCGTCGACCTCATCCCTGAGGTGAGCATGGCGGCGGCCATTCAGTTAGCGTCGCCGGGTCAAGAGGATGCGGCTATCCCCGAAGCGCCGCCTCCTGAGGCAGAGCCAGCGCCTGCATTGCCATCTCAGCCACCAACACAAGGCGTTCTCGTCAGACCGACCACTATGTTGGCCAACGCAGCCCTTAATGAGCCAGGAAGCCGGCAAGCCCGTGAAGCCTTGAGGACGCTTGGCACAGAAGACCGCATGGAACAGCTATGCGACGTGGAGGCGCTGGAGCAAATCGAGGCGTGGCGGCCCAACCAATATCGCCCCGAACTGCTGGTGGCGTACGCTTTTGCCGACACCAAGTTCGCCGGACGTGCAGTCAGCGCCGAGGGCGCCGCATTCCGCAGTGGCGGCCATTGGTATCGTCTCAACTTTGCCTGCGAAGTCTCCCCGAACATGGAGCGCGTGATCGCATTCCAGTTTCAAGTCGGAGAGGAAATCCCCCGTCACTTGTGGGAGGACCACTATCTTGAATCTGGCCCCACAAGCCAGGAGTGAGCCAACCCCCAGCACCCTTGGGGCGAGCACCCTGTGTCACGGCACGGATCCGTTGTGCGAGATGTTGTCGCAGGACATGCGGTGAATGGGGCCTGCCCAGCCTCCCGGCGCATGTGAAGCGCCTGCGCCATGAGGCCAGGACAGTGCGTGGCACAGGCGGCCTTACCCCCTCCGCGACGATCGGCGCTTGGGCCGGGTCGAAACGGCCGCCCGCATCCGGATAGTCGCCGCCATCGATAACCGTCAAAGGCACGATGTGCACAGTAGGGTCGGTGCGCACTCTGAGGATCAGGCCGGGCTCGCACACCGGGCAAGAAGCCCACCACCGCACCTGTCACGATCCGCCTGACCGTCCCCGGCAGCCTGGGAAATGGCGGCGGTGACTTGGTCCTCGCCGGCGAGTGCTGCGCGCATGTCTTCAGCACTGTCCGTGATGCCTGCGTTGAGGATGGCGAGGCCCTTGTCACGGCCCTTGCGCAACAAAGCGTCCAGGCAAACCGCCTGATGGACGCGGTGAGATTTGCCGATGCCAATGTGCACGATGCTGGGCCTCAGCGCCGCCCTGTCTTAGCTCGGGATGGCAGCGGTGCTGGCAACGGCGCCCAGCGTTGCGGCGGCGAATTTCGTCATTGGGGGTCCGTCTCGCAGGGCGGTGAGCCCTGCCGGCGCCTTGATCCAGATCAAGGTGGCAGGGGGCCGCTTCACCAACGCTCCCGCGATTACGGTGGCGACAATGTATCGACCGCCGAACGTCGAAGCGCTTGGATGATACAAAGGGGGCCGGCCTTATGGCGGGGAACGAGACCTTTTACGAGGTGATGCGCCGGCAGGGCATCACCCGGCGCAGCTTTATGAAGTACTGCTCGCTGACGGCAACGGCCTTAGGGCTGGGCCCGGCGTTCGTCCCAAAGATCGCCCACGCCATGGAAAACAAGCCCCGAACGCCGGTGATCTGGCTGCACGGGCTTGAATGCACCTGCTGCACGGAAAGCTTCATCCGCTCGGCCCACCCGCTGGTGAAGGACGTCGTCCTGTCCATGATCAGCCTGGATTACGACGACACCTTGATGGCCGCCGCAGGCCACCAGGCCGAAGCCGCGCTCGAAGACACCATCGAGCGCTACAAGGGCAACTACATCCTCGCCGTGGAGGGCAACCCGCCCCTCAACGATGACGGCATGTACTGCATTGTTGCAGGCAAACCCTTCGTGGACCAGCTACGCCATGCCTCAGAGCACGCCAAGGCGATCATCTCCTGGGGGGCGTGCGCGTCCTTCGGCTGCGTCCAGGCGGCGGCGCCCAATCCCACCCGCGCAACGCCCGTCCACAAAGTCATCACCGATAAGCCCATCATCAAGGTGCCAGGCTGCCCGCCCATCGCGGAGGTGATGACGGGCGTCATCACTTACATGCTCACCTTCGACCGGCTGCCTGAACTCGATAGGCAGGGGCGGCCGAAAATGTTCTACTCCCAGCGCATCCACGACAAGTGCTATCGCCGGCCGCACTTTGATGCCGGCCAGTTCGTTGAAGAGTGGGACGATGAGGGCGCGCGGCGCGGCTACTGCCTTTACAAGGTGGGCTGCAAAGGGCCCACCACCTACAACGCCTGCTCGACGGTGGGGTGGAACGAGGGCGTCTCCTTCCCCATCCAGTCCGGTCACGGCTGTATTGGTTGCTCCGAGGACGGCTTCTGGGACAAAGGCTCCTTCTACGACCGTCTGACCAACATCAACGCCTTCGGGATCGAGGCCAATGCCGACCAGATCGGCGGCTACGCGGCGCTCGGCGTCGGCGGCCTTGTGGCTGCCCATGCCGCCGTCAGCGCGCTGAAGCGGGCCCAGAAGAAGCCTGAGAAGATCGATCGGGAGGACGCGTGATGGTTGCCACACCCAACGGGTTCGATCTTGACGCATCGGGCCGGCGCATTGTCGTCGACCCCGTCACCCGCATCGAAGGCCATATGCGGTGCGAAGTGAATGTCGACGATGAAGGCGTCATCCGCAACGCTGTTTCCACAGGCACCATGTGGCGCGGCCTGGAAGTCATCCTGAAGGGCCGCGACCCGCGCGATGCCTGGGCGTTCACCGAGCGCATCTGCGGGGTGTGCACAGGCACCCATGCGCTGACCTCGGTACGCGCGGTGGAAGATGCCTTGGGGATCGAGATTCCCGAGAACGCCAACTCCATCCGCAACATGATGCAGCTGAACCTTCAGGTGCATGACCATCTGGTCCACTTCTATCACCTTCATGCGCTGGACTGGGTGAACCCCATCAACGCGCTGAAGGCCGACCCCAAGGCCACATCGGAGCTGCAGCAGACGGTGGGGCCGAACCACCCCTTGTCCTCGCCAGGCTACTTCAGGGACGTTCAGAACCGCCTGAAGGCCTTCGTGGAGTCAGGTCAGCTTGGTCCCTTCAAGAACGGCTACTGGGACAACCCGGCCTACAAGCTGCCGCCCGAGGCGGACCTGATGGCCACCACCCACTACCTTGAAGCCCTCGACCTGCAAAAGGAGATCGTGAAGGTCCACACGATCTTCGGCGGCAAGAACCCGCACCCCAACTGGCTGGTGGGTGGTGTGCCATGCCCCATCAACGTGCATGGCACGGGGGCGGTGGGCGCGATCAACATGGAGCGGCTCAACCACGTCGCCCAGGTGATCGGTGAGGCGCGCACCTTCATCAACAACGTCTACATTCCTGACCTCATCGCCATCGCAGGCTTCTACAAGACGTGGCTGCACGGCGGCGGCCTGTCGTCCAAATTCGTGATGAGCTATGGCGACATCCCCGAGGTCGCCAACGACTGGTCGGCGGCGAACATGCACCTGCCGCGCGGGGCGATCATCAATGGCGATCTGTCCACCGTGCACGAGGTGGATGTGCGCGACCCCGACCAGATCCGCGAGTTCGTGCCCCACTCCTGGTACAGCTACGAGGACGAGAGCGTGGGCCTGCATCCCTGGGAAGGGGTGACGGAGGCCAACTTCGCCCTTGGCCCCAACACTGTCGGCACAAAGACCGACATCAAGGCGCTGGACGAGGGGGCCAAATACTCCTGGATCAAGTCGCCCCGCTGGAAGGGGCACGCCATGGAGGTGGGGCCGCTCGCCCGCTACATCATCGGCTACGCCCAGGGCAAACCTGAGATGAAAGAGCCCGTCGAGATGGTGCTGAAAACCCTCGACGTGCCCACCGAGGCCTTGTTCTCCACCCTTGGGCGCACAGCGGCGCGGGCGCTGGAGGCGTCCTACTGCGCTGACCTTCAGCAGCACTTCTTCGACAAGCTGATCGCCAACATCAAAGCTGGCGACGAGAACACGGCGAACGTTGCCAAATGGGACCCGAGCACCTGGCCGGCTGAGGCCAAGGGGGTTGGCGTCTCCGAAGCCCCGCGCGGTGCGCTCGGCCACTGGATTGTCGTCAAGAACGGCAAGATCGACAACTATCAGTGCGTCGTCCCCACCACGTGGAACGCAAGCCCGCGGGACTCAGAAGGGCAGATCGGCGCCTATGAGGCCGCGCTCCTCGGCACGCCCATGGAGCGGCCCGACGAGCCTGTGGAGATCTTGCGCACGCTGCACAGCTTCGACCCGTGCCTTGCCTGTGCCACCCACGTCATGTCGCCCGACGGCGATGAACTGACCACCGTCACGGTGCGGTGACGGCCATGACCGTTCGCGAGGAAAACCACCCGCACATCGACGAGTTGATCGGCAGGGACGTGGCCCCGGGCGACCGGGAGCACGTGCGCCGCATCACCTCCGTCTATGTCTATGAAGCGCCTGTGCGCATCTGGCACTGGACCAATGCGCTCGCCATCGTGGTGCTCATCATCACGGGCTACTTCATCGGCTCGCCGCCGCCGACCATGTCGGGCGAGGCGTCGGACCACTTTCTGTTCGGCTACATCCGCTTTGCCCACTTCGTGGCAGGCTACGTGCTCGCCATCGGCTTCGTGACGCGCTTCGTCTGGGCGTTCATGGGCAACCACCACTCCCGCCAGCTTTTCTACATTCCGTTCTGGAACATGCGCTGGTGGCATGAGGTGTGGTTCGAGATGAAGTGGTACATGTCCTTGGAGAAGAGCCCCAAGAAGTATGTGGGCCACAACCCCCTGGCGCAGCTGGCCATGTTCTTCTTCATGACGGTGGGTCTCACCTTCATGATTGTCACAGGCTTTGCGCTTTATTCAGAAGGGCAGCAGGCGGGCGGCTGGGCCGATATTGCCTTCGGCTGGCTCATTCCTTTGATGGGCGGCAGCCAGGCGCTGCACACCTGGCATCACCTTGGCATGTGGGCGATCATCATCTTCATGATCATCCACATCTACGTGGCGGTGCGTGAAGACATCATGAGCCGGCAGTCCATCGTCTCCACGATGGTCTCAGGCACACGCACGTTCAAGGACGACGACCCCGATTGAACCGGCCGACCCCGTGATGGTCTGGCAACAACACAGGGAGGGGAGTGTGGATCCAAAGGTCCTCGTTCTTGGCATCGGCAATCTGTTGTGGGCCGACGAAGGGTTTGGGGTGCGCGCTGCTGAAGCGATGAACGCCGCCTACAGTTTCGGCCCTGAGGTGACGCTGCTCGACGGTGGCACCCAAGGCCTTTACCTGCTGCCCCACCTGTCGGGCATCTCCTGCCTCATCGTGTTCGATGCGGTGGACTATGGCCTCACCCCAGGCACCATGAAGATCGTGCGCGACGATGACGTGCCCTCCTTCATGGGCGCCAAGAAGATGAGCCTTCATCAGACAGGCTTTCAGGATGTGCTGGCCGCCGCTGTGCTCACCGGGTGCAAGCCGCAGCACATCCTCCTCATCGGCGTTCAGCCCGAGCGGCTTGAGGATTTCGGCGGTGGCCTCAGCCCGTCGGTGGCGGCGATGATCGACCCCGCCATCGATGTGGCCTTGGAGGAGCTGAAGCGCTTTGCCATCACGCCCACAAAGGCTGCCGGAAGCGAGGCGCTGAACGACACGGCCGTCGCAAGGGACGCCTACGAGGCAGGCCGCCCCGCACCGGAGGTGGCCTTCCGCGACGGTGACGTGCGCTTCGTCAACATGAAGGCCGCGCACTGATGTGCGTGGGCGTTCCCATGGAAGTGGTGACTGTTGAAGGGCTCTGCGCCCTTTGCCGCGCAGGCGAGGCCACCGAAAAGGTCGACCTCTCCCTGGTGGGCGAAGTTGCTCCAGGCACCTTCCTCCTCGTCTTTCTGGGCGCGGCGCGCGAGGTGCTCTCGCCCGCGCGTGCCGATGAGATCACCCGTGCCCTTAATGGTTTGCGGGCGCTGATGGCCGGCAAGGGGCTCGGCGATGCCTTTGCCGACCTTGAGGCCCAAACACCCACACTCCCCCCTCATCTTGAAGCCGCCCGCAAGGCCGGCGCGACACTGGGATGACGACAATGGCCTTTGAACTTGTCGACATGATTGCCGCTGAAAATGGCTGGCCGAGGCTCACCGAAGACACCCTTGAGCCGTTTCTCGCCGGGCCCGGCGTGCGGCTCCTCTTCGTCACAGGCGACCCTGCCAAAAACCTTGAGACCAACGACGTGGCGGTGATACTTGCCGAACTCGTCAAAGTGTTCGGTCATCGCTTTGCCCCGGCGGTCGTGGACCAAAACATCGAGCGGGCCGTGCGCGAGCGCTACGATGTATGGCCGACACCAAGCCTCATCTTCGTGGCCGATGGTGTGGCCCTCGGCGCCATCCCCAAGGTGCGCGACTGGGACGACTATCTGGACCGCATCCGCACCATTCTCGGCCTTCACGCCAAAGCGGCTTAGGAGACGACCATGCAGGGATTTTCTCAGCCGCCTTTCGGGTTCGGGCCAGGCTCCCAGCCAGAACCCTCCGACGGGAGAACACTGGACTATCTGCCCCTGCCATCGGGGATGCAGACCTACGCCATGCATCTGCCTGAGGTGGAGGATGCTGGCGAGTTCGGCCAGGCGCTCGCCGTCCTAAAAGCGGTTGCCGACGCCTGTCTGCGCGGCGAAGGCCGCTTCGACCTCCTTCCCCTTCCGGCCGGCGACAGGGACCTTTTGACCGAGACCTTCGGCGTCGGCGAAGTCAGCTGCCGGCACGATGGGCACACCCCTTTGATTGCACAGGAGGCGGTCTTTGCAGGGGTCTGGCGGGTCAAGGCCCGCGGGTTGGACTATGTCGAGGTGGGTCCGGTCCCCTCAGCCATTGCCGGTGGTGCGTTCGAGGCCGTGACGCCGGCGGCAGGCACCGATGCACCTGCGCTCCAGGGTGTGGTCAACGCCCCCGCCCTTGTGGTGGAGCTTTTGGAAAAGGCTGCGGCCTGGACCAAGGGCACGCCGCCCCATGTGATCAACCTCACCCTGTTGCCGCACACCCTGCAAGATCTTGAACATTTCGACACGGCGTTCGGACGCGGGGCGGCCACGCTGTTGTCGCGCGGCTACGGCAACTGCCGGATCGAAGCGACCGCCGTGCGCAATCTTTGGCGGGTGAAGTTCTTCAACTCCATGGACGCCTTGATCCTGGACAGCTTCGAGGTGACGGACATGCCGGAGGTGGCCCGCGCTGCCCCAGAAGATCTTGAGGACAGCGCCGGGCGCATTGAAAAGGTCCTGGAGGCACTCTCATGAACGGTCTTGGATTTGAGGGCTCCTACCTTGGCAACGCCGCCAAGATTGCCGACGACGCCATCCTTGAGTGCAAGATCTGCTGGATGCCCTATGACCCGCAGCTGGGTGATGAGGTCCGCCAGATCCCGCCGGGCACCCCCTTCCGCGCCTTGCCCGATGACTGGCGCTGCCCCCAGTGCGACGGCGAAAAGGCCCAGTTCATGGTGGCCGATGCGGGGACCGCCGCGCCTGACCCCATGGCCCAGCACATTGCCAGCGTGAGCGAGCGCCTCGTGGCCGAGTTCCGCGAAGTCCACCACGCGAAAATGCGCGACATGCCCCTCACCAACCCCGCCCTCCACGTGGAAGCGGCAGGGTTTTGCGCCCATGAGGGGATGGTGCTTGGCGTTCTGGTCGCCCCCTGGTTCATGAACATCATTTTGATGCCTGGGCCCGGCGAGGACTGGTCGCAGATCCCGTGCGGGGCGAAGGAGCTGATCGCCTTCCCGTCAGGCACCTATGAGTTCGTTCACAATGTGCGGCCTGGGCTTGGCGGGTATAAAGCCTGTTCGCTGTTCTCACCCATGGACACCTTCGGCAGCCAGCTTCAGGCGATGGATGTGGCCCGCGCTGTGCTGCCGGCCCTGTTCGACCCTCAAAACCGTGCCGATGACCTTGCGGGCGAGCCTGAGCCGGAGCCCGCACCCTCGGTGGTGGCCCCGTCCCGCAGGGCCCTGTTCACAGGCCGCAGCGCCGAGGCGCCTCTCTGAATGGCGGGTAACGCGCTGCACATCCGTCTGACACGCTGCGGCGGCCATCTGGCCGTGGCGATGGACAAGCCGCGCGAACATATTCCCCCAGCATCTCTCCTGGGGCGCACGTTGGATGAGGTGAGGCGCCTTCTGCCGATGGTCTTCAACATCTGCCCTGCGGCCCAGGAGGCAGCGTTCGACACTGCCCTCGGGCTGGAGCCGTCCGCCGACACCTGCCGGCGCCTTCTGGTGGATGGGCTGCGCGACCATCTCCTTGCCCTGTGCCACCATGCGCCCGTTGCCCTCGGCGAGACGCCCGCGTTCACCGGCTATGCCAAGGTGGCAGCGCTGGCGGAGGGCTCTGACGTGGCAGCGGCTCTGCGGGCCTGCGTCTTTGGCGATGCCGGGGTGCCGGCGGACCTTCGCGGCCTTCGTGTGTGGGCCGGTAGCGAGGCGGGCGCAGCGCCAGCGTTCCGCGCCATCCTATCAACCTTTTCGTCCGAGTGGGGGCGCGTAGAGCTCCCGTTGTCGCTGGAAGGTCAGCTTGACTGGGCCGCGGCAACGGTCGCCCGCACGCCGGCGGACAACTGCGCGGCCGCACGCTGGCACGCCTCAGCGCTCATGAAGGACATTGAGGCCGCGCTTGGCCGCGGCCCCATCTGGCGCCTTGCCGGACGCCTGCTTGAGGCCGATGCCTTCATCACCGCCCTTGTCGGCGGGCCGCTGCCCTTCGCCCTTGCCCATGAATTGGCGGACGGCGTTGGGTGCAGCGTTGCCCCAAGAGGGGCGCTTTTGGTGCGGGCGCGGGCCATCGGCGGCCTGACCATCGACCTTGCGCGCCTGTCGCCCACCGACTTTGCCCTTCACCCCGATGGGGCCATCGCCAAAGCGCTCGCCACGCTGTCGGACGTGCCGGACGCGCAGATGGAGCGCGTCGCCAAGACCTTGATTGCCGTTTACGACCCGTGCGTGCCGACCACGCTGACCGTGGGGGACAAGGAAAATGCATGAGATGTCCCTGTGTGAAGGCATCCTTCACATCATTGAAGACAATGCGCGCGCCCAGTCCTTCAACAAGGTCACCAAGGTGCGTGTGGAGGTGGGCCGGTTCGCAGGGGTGGAGCCCAATGCCCTGCGCTTCGGTTTTGATGTTGTCATGAAGGGCTCAGTTGCCGAAGGTGCAGCGCTGGAGCTGATCGAGCGGCCAGGCAAAGCCTTCTGCTTCGGCTGCCTCGACACGGTGGAGCTGGCGCACCGGGCCGACCCATGTCCCACCTGCGGCAGCGAACAGCTGGTCATCCAGGGTGGTGACGAACTTAAAATCAAAGATCTGGAGGTGATGTGATGTGTACCGTTTGCGGATGCGGAAGCGCCAAGATCGGCGAGAGTGGCCAGACCCACACCCATCACAACCATGATCACGCCCACGACCATGCTCATGGTCACCACCACCACGACCTTGCCCATGATCACGCCCATGGTCACAGCCATTCCCACGACCACGCTCAAGCCCATGACCACGGCGATCACCATCATCACCATGGCGACCACATGCACTTTGGCGAAGGGCCGGCTCGGGCCCATGCGCCAGGCCTCTCCCAAGCGCGCATGGTGGAAATCGAAACCGACATCTTGTCGAAGAACAACGGCTACGCAGATGCCAACAGGGCCCGTCTCAGCCAAGCCGGCACCCTTGCGCTGAACCTTGTCTCCTCCCCAGGCTCGGGCAAGACGACGCTCCTGGTGGAGACCATCCGCGCGCTCAAACACACCCCTGTTGCGGTGATTGAGGGCGACCAGGAAACCTCCAACGATGCCGACCGCATCCGCGAGACTGGCGCCCCCGCAGTGCAGGTGAACACTGGCAAAGGCTGCCATCTGGATGCCCACATGGTGGGTCACGCCATGGAGCGGCTGCTTGCGGTGGACGGTGTGCTGTTCATTGAAAATGTGGGCAACCTTGTGTGCCCTGCCGCCTTCGACCTTGGGGAGGCGGCGAAGGTCGCCATCCTCTCCGTCACCGAAGGGGAAGACAAACCGCTCAAGTATCCCGACATGTTTGCTGCAAGCCGCCTGGTGATCGTCAACAAGGTGGATCTTGCCCCTTACTGCGACACCGATCTGGCGCTGATCGCCAAGAACATTGCCCGCGTTAATCCTGCCGCTGACATCATCTTCCTGTCGGCCAAGACGGGGGAGGGGATGGACGCCTGGCTGAACTGGATTGATGAGCGCCGCGAGGGCGGGGCCGACGTCGTCTGACGGCTGGCCGGACAGCATAAAGCCGGGCCCACGCACCGACGTCGACCCGGCCTGTTTCTGGCTGATGGGCGGTTTACTTGCGCGTCAGCGTCACTCTGCGGTCAGACCGTGTCAGACGGCCGCGGAAGGTGTCCGGTCCCGAACGGCGCACCGTCAGCACCTCCTCATTGCCGATGGCAAAGAACTTGATGCGGCCATCTTCGCGCTTCCAATTGCGGACGAAGCCGAGGCCGTCTTGGGCGATGCAGCCGCGATCACTGGCCGAACCCTCACCGCGCCGGCTGCCCCTTTTGACGATCAGCGTGCAGGTGAGGATGGAATCGTCAGGCTTCACCTCCCACTCGCCCACAATGCCGCGCGGGCGATCGCCACGGTCCCTGTCAGGTTGGCTGTCGCCGCTTGTGGTGGTGCAGGCCATCAGCGCCGCCGCTGACAGCGCAAGCACGAGCGCTTGGATTTTCATGGGTCCTCCGGCGTGACCGGCCGTTGCAAGCGGCCACTCTCCCAATGTGATGATGCATGTGCGTGATCAGCCTAGACGATTCCCCTCCGACCACACATTAAATCGCCCCCTGGCACAGGCGTGGCGTTGACGGGTGCCTAGAAGGTGCGCCTTTGTTGAAGCGGCGATAAAGGCATCGGACGAGCCATGACGACTCAAGCGCAGACCGCGCACGCGACACACCAGAACACGGCAAGGTCCGCAGGGGCCGGTGCGGTGGGCAACATCCTGGAATGGTTCGACTTTGCTGTTTACGGCTACATGGCGCAGTTCCTAGGGCCTCTGTTCTTCCCCTCCGACGACCCATTGAGTTCGCTCCTTGCCGTCTACGGTGCGTTTGCAGCCGGCTACTTGGCGCGGCCTTTGGGGGCGATGGTCTTCGGCCATCTGGGCGACACGCTGGGGCGCAAGTTCGTGCTCGTCGCGTCGGTGGCGCTGATGGGCACCTGCACGGTCGCCATCGGCCTGTTGCCGACCGCCGCGCAGGTGGGGCCGATTGCCGGTGTTCTACTTGTCATCTTGCGTGTGTTGCAGGGGGTTTCGGTCGGCGGTGAGTATACCTCATCGTCCATCTTCATTGCCGAGCATGCGCCCCCCAACCGGCGTGGATTTTACTGTAGCTGGGTGGTGTCGGGCGCTGTAGCAGGCTTTCTCCTCGGCTCGGCGTCGACGGCGCTTTTGAGCTCCCTTTACACCGACGAAGAGATCCGCAGCGTGGTGTGGCGCGTGCCGTTCTTGGCCGGCGTCATCATCATGGCGGTGGGGATGTTCATGCGGCGCAAGGTGGGCGAACCTCAGCTGGCACCGGCAACGCAGCCGGCCCTTCAGGGCTCGCCCGTGGTGCACGCCTTCCGCCACAACATCATCGACATGATGCGCGTTGCCGGCCTCGTTCTGGGGGTGAACGTCGCCTTTTACATGATGTTCGTCTACGCCGTCTCGTATTTGACCGAGCGGATGCATGTGTCCACGTCAACCGCTATGGACATCAACACCATCTGCCTTGTGGTGTTGATGATCGTGCCTCTCCATGCAGGTGCTTTGTCGGATAAGGTGGGGCGAAAACCTTTGGCGATCGCAGCGCTCACCGGACTGGTGGTGTTCTCTTACCCGCTGTTCTGGTTGATGCATCATACCGACCCCACCATGATCTTGCTAGGGCAGCTCGGATTTGCCCTGCTGGTGGGGATGATGTTCGGCGTCACCCCGGCCATGATGGTGGAGATCTTGCCACGCAGCACACGGGTGAGCGCCCTTGGCATTGGCTACAACACCACCCTTGCCATCTTCGGCGGCACGACGCCCCTTGTGGCAACAGCCCTCATCGCGCGCACGGGGGACGATTTCAGCCCCATCTATTACTTGATCGCCATGACGGCCGTCTCTCTGGCCGTGGTCTTTACCTTGAAAGACGTGACGGGGCGCGACTTGTCGACGTGAAGTCCGACCGGGCGGGGCGGGGGTTAGCGCCGTGTGGGCGTGTCGGCAAGGGTTGCCTCCATTCTGCGGCCGGCGCGGATCAACTCGCGCACATGGTAGTCGCGGTTGCGCCTGTAGCGCTGGGTGGGGCTTGGAATGGAGACCATCAACGGCAGACCCATGGTGTCGGCAATGGCAATGCCGACGGCGGAAATGTCGGGCGAGTGTTCTTCCTCGTCGGTGGCAAAACCCTCCTCGCGCACGGTGTCGATGGATGCCCAGAAGGCCGGCTTGTCGGTGAGCGGCCAGGCACGGAACTGGCGCAGGCTCTCCGCCAGCGCATGCTCGGCTTCAGAGCGTCCCAGCCGCGCCAGGAGGGCCTTGCCCGGCGCGGTGACGTGGAGGGGAAAGCGCTCGCCCACCGCTGACTGGGCCACAAGCCTTTGCCGCCCCACCACCTGATCCACGAACACCGCCGCACCGCCCTGGAGGATCGAAACGTCCACCGTTTCGCGCAGGCGCTGGGAGAGTTCGCGCACGATGGGCCTGATGAGATCGGCCCCATGGTGCCCTGCCGCCGCCGACAGCTTGATGAGGGACGGGCCGAGCCGCACCCCGCCGCGCGCTGATGCCGCCATCACAAAGCCTTCCGCCTTCAGCGCGTTGACGAGGCGCTGGACGGACGCCCGCGGCAGCTCTAGCGCCGCCCCCAGTTCGGCAAGGCTCATCCCCTCGCTCTCACGCTCAAGCGCGCGCAGGACGGCTGCCGCCCGCGCGATGGTTTGAATGCCGGCAGCGTCCTTGTCGTCAGCCATTCTCCCTCCAGTGTATCGACGGGCGATACACTAACGCCCGCGTTCCCGTCCGGTCATGGCCCTTTCTGCCGTCAATGGCGGCGAAATTGTTGAGCGCTGCCGGGGGGATAGCGCCCCTTTGCCTGCGCTCGGTCGTGGCCACATCGTTATTGGACGTTGGAGGCGTTGACAAAGGCAAGAGCCGATCCTCAGGCTCGTGGATAAGGAATAGATAAATATTCGATCGGGAGGTGGCGTATGTCGATCACCGTTCGCGGGATCGCGTTTCAGTCCAATACTGAAAATGCGATGGGGCTGCGCTTCTACAATCTTAGCCATCGCTATGGTTTTCAGGCGCCGAACTGGCCGTATTTTCCCGATGTGAGAATCGAGCGCACCCATTACATGGCAAAGTCGGGCGTTCTTAGCCAAACGCTGACGACGACCATGCACTGCACGACCCACATCGATGCGCCGGCCCACGTGGTGGCAGGCACCCCTTTCATCGATGAGGTGCCCCTGCCGCACTTCTTCGGCTCGGGCCTTGTGGTGTCGATCCCCAAGAAGAAGTGGGAGCCCATTACGGCCGATGACCTAGAGGCCGCGTGCGGCCATGCCATCCGCCCCCATGACGTGCTCATCATCAACACCGGCTGGCACCATCAGTATGACGATGGCGATTACTTTCCCTACTGCCCAGGCCTCGTCAAATCGGCCGGAGCGTGGATGGTGGACAAGCAGATCAAGGTGGTCGGTCATGACACGCAGGCCAACGACCATCCCTTGGCAACCGCCATCGGCCCCCACCGCAACGGACCGCTTCTGCCCCACCTTGAGACGGAGTATCGGGAATGGTCCGGCGGGCGCGGCTGGGAGGAGGATCATCCCGAGTGGGAGCCTGTGCACAGGATCCTCTTCACCCACGGCATCTTGGGCATCGAGAATGTGGGCGGTGACCTTGATGCGGTCACAGGCAAGCGCTGCACCTTCGCCTTCTTTCCCTGGAACTGGGACAGGGGGGATGGCTGCATCATCCGCTTGGTGGCGATCACCGACCCCGGCCAAGCCTACAGGATCGAAAAGGGCGAGGCGTTCTGATGCGCACCAAGCGCTTCAGCGAGGCACAGCCCTACCAAGCGCCCAACCACCGCGGTGTGGTGGGTCTGAGGCTCCAGGGCCATGAGCCCGGCGGGCCGCAGAACCAGTGGGTGGGACTCTCGCAGTTCCTGCCAGGCGGTGGGGCAGGGCCCGATGCAACCCCGTTCGAGAAGGTCTACATCGTCCTCGATGGCGAGATGACGGTGCGGGCGGGCGGGGAGGAGAGCGTCCTTCGCCGCTATGATTCGTGCACCATTCCCGCCGGCGAAGAGCGCACCATCGAAAATCGCGCCAACCACGTGTGCACCATGCTCGTGGTCATGCCCTACCCGCCGGCAAATCCATGAACACGGCGGGCCTGTTCGACATTGCCGGCAAGTCGGCCCTGGTGGCGGGGGCCTCGGGCTCCTTCGGTACGGTGGCAGCCCGCGCCCTTGCCGGCGCCGGCTGCAACCTCACCCTTGCGGCCGGTAAGGCCGAAGCGCTCGGCGCTATCGCGGCAGAGTGCGAGGCCCTTGGCGTTCCCGTCTCCACGGTCAACCGCAGGCCACAGGATGAGGCCTCGGCCAACGCCATCGTTGCAGCCGCGATCGAGGCCCACGATGCCCTCGACATCCTGGTGGTCGCCTCCGGCATGAACGCTGTGGCGGCCATTGAAGACATGGCGCCCGACACCTTCAGTGCGGTGATGGATGCCAACGTCACCCAATCCTGGCTCCTGGCGCGGGCGGCAACGGGGCCCATGAAGGCGCAAGGGTCGGGTAAGATCGTGCTTGTGTCGTCCGCCCGCGGGTTGCTGGGGCACCCTGCCGGATACACCGCCTACTGCGCCTCCAAGGCGGCTGTGGATGGGATCACCAAGGCGCTCGGATGCGAGCTTGGCAGAACGGGCATCACCGTCAATGCCATTGCACCGACGGTCTTCCGCTCCCCCATCACCGAGTGGATGTTTGCCGACGATGAGCGGGCGAAGGGCGTCAGAGAGGGGTTCCTCGCCCGCGTTCCCAAAGGCCGTCTCGGCGAGGCAGAAGACCTTGCAGGGCCGCTCCTCTTCCTCGCCTCCAAGGCGTCGGACTTTTACACCGGGCACATTTTGTATGCCGACGGCGGCTACACGGCAGGGTGAGATGGTGAACCAGGTCGCCATCCTCGGGGCAGGGCTGATGGGAAGCGCCATCGCCAGCGTCTTTGCCGCGGGCGGCCACACCGTGACCGTTCACGACCCGGTGGCGGAAAGCCTTGATGCCCTTCCCGCCAAAGTGCGTCAGGCAGCGGCCGATGTGGGGGCTGACGGAGAGGCTCTGCTGTCAACCATCACCGCCTGCCCCACGCTTGGTAAGGCTGTGGCTAAGGCCGACCTTGTCATCGAAGCGGTGCCTGAAAAGCTGGCGTTGAAGCAGGCCGTCTTTGCCGAGGTGGAGGTGGCGGCACCGGCCGGATGCCTGTTTGCATCCAACACCTCCGTCCTTCCCATCACTGAGATCATGGGCGCACTGACGGACAAGCGCCGGGCCCTTGGCACCCACTGGTGGAACCCGCCGCACATGATCCCCCTCGTGGAGGTGATTGCCACTGCGTGGACGGCCCCTGATGCCATCGACACTGTGATGGCCGTCTTGGCCGCGCTCGGCAAAGCCCCGGTACGCGTCAACAAGGATGTGCCTGGCTTCATCGGCAACCGCCTGCAGCACGCCCTTTGGCGGGAGGCCATCAGCCTTGTGGAGAGCGGGGTGTGTGACGCTGAAGCCGTCGACACAGTGGTGAAAGAGAGTTTCGGCAGGCGCCTTGCGGTTCTGGGGCCGCTGGAAAATGCCGACCTCGTCGGCACTGACCTCACCCTCGACATTCACGCAACGGTCCTTGCCCATCTTGAAGCGCGGCCGGGCCCTTCACCGCTCTTGGAACAGCTTGTGAAGGACGGCGCGCTCGGCATGAAAACCGGCAAGGGCTTTCGCACCTGGACGCAAGAGGAGAGCGCGGCCACGCGCCAGCGCCTTGCCACCCACCTGTCCCGCCTACCGAGGATCTTGGACCCATAAGACCAGAGCGCGAAACAGCGCCGCACACCCAACTGGGAGGACGATCATGAGCTTGACGCGCAGAGGAATGCTCGCTGGGACCGCAGGCGTACTGGCCGCCCCCGCCCTGTGGCGCCCCGGCAAGGCCTTCGCCCAGGGCCGCCCCATCAAAATCGGCCATGTGAGCCCGCGTACAGGGCCCCTTGCCGCCTTTGCCGAGGCCGACCCTTTCGTCCTGGCCGGCATCGACCGTGCCACCGGCGGCACGGTGGACCGCAACGGCGAGACGGTGGCCTTTGAGATCATCTCAAAAGATTCCCAGTCCAACCCCAACCGTGCTGCCGAGGTGGCCGCGGAACTGTTGTTGTCCGATGAGGTGGACCTTCTGGTCTCCGCCTCGACGCCTGACACGGTGAACCCCGTGTCGGACCAGGCCGAGGTCATGGAAATCCCGTGTGTGACCACCGATTGCCCGTGGCAGCCCTATTTCTTCGGCCGAAACGGGGACCCCCAGGCAGGCTTCCAATACACCTACCATTTCTTCTGGGGCCTTGAGGATGTGATTGCCGCCTTCCTTGACCTTTGGGGCGGTTCAGGCGTTTCCAAGGTGGTGGGCGGGCTCTTTCCCAACGATGCGGACGGCAATGCCTGGGGCGATGCCGAGCGCGGCTTTCCCCCCGCCCTTTTGGCTGCCGGATACACCCTGGTGGACCCCGGCCGTTATCAGCCCATGACGGATGACTTCACCGCCCAGATCTCCGCCTTCAAGGACGCGGGCGTAGAGATCGTCACCGGCAATATGATCCCGCCGGACTTTGCCACCTTCTGGTCCCAGTCCGCCCAGCAGGGGTTCCGGCCGAAGGTGGTGACCATCGGCAAAGCGCTCCTCTTCCCGTCCGTGGTGGACAGCCTTGGGGCGGCCGGCAATGGCCTTTCCACAGAGATCTGGTGGTCCCCCAACCACCCCTTCAACTCTTCCCTCACGGGTGCCAGCGCGGGGGATATGTGCGCTGCCTATGAGGCGGACACAGGCCGGCCGTGGACGCAGCCCATCGGCTATAAGCACGCCCTGTTCGAGGTGGCGCTCGACGTTTTGAAACGCACCGAAGACATTGCGCCCGACGCCATCTTGAACGCGATCCTTGCCACCGATCTTGCCACCATTGTGGGCCCTGTGCGGTGGGGCGAGGGGCCTGTGCCCAACGTGACGAAGACGCCTTTGGTCGCCGGCCAGTGGCAAGGGGGCGCTGACGGCTTCGACCTTGTGATCACCGCCAATCAGACCGCGCCGCAGATCCCCAAAGGCGGCGACCTCGCCCTCATCGGCTGACTGGCTCATCGGCTGTGGCCCTCCTGTCGCTCACAGGCGTGTCGAAGCGGTTCGGCGCGCTGGTGGTGGCCGATGACCTCACATTTTCGGTGGAGGAGGGCGAAGCGCTCGGGGTGATCGGCCCCAACGGTGCCGGCAAGACGACCATGTTCAACCTCGTCTCAGGCGCGCTGAAAGCCAATGCCGGGACCGTGATGTTCCGCGGCCGGGACGTGACGGTGGTGCCTGCCGATGTGCGCTGCCGTCTTGGCATCGGCCGCACGTTCCAGGTGCCCCACCCGTTCGAGGGGATGACGGTGTTCGAGAACGCCCTTGTGGGCGCCTTCTTCGGCGGCGGCACAGGGGCCGACGATCCTGAGGAGACCGCGTTTGCCGCCTTGTCCCTGGCGGGGCTCGATGCGCGGGCCAACCAGCTGGCCGGCGCCCTTCCCCTCCTTGAACGCAAAAGGCTCGAGCTTGCCCGCGCCCTCGCCTCATCCCCCAAACTGTTGCTGCTGGACGAGATTGCCGGCGGGCTGACGGAGGCCGAATGCGGTGCCCTCATCGCCTCCATCAAGGCCATTCGCGCCTCCGGCATCTCCATCGTGTGGATCGAGCATGTGGTGCACGCGCTGATGGCGGTGGTGGACCGTCTCATCGTCCTGGACCAGGGCCGGCTCGTGGCCGAAGGGGCGCCGCGCGCTGTGATGGAGTCCGCCCTCGTGCGCGAGATCTATATGGGCAGCGACCCTGATGGCTGAGCTGTTGGAGATCTGCGCCCTCGACGCCCACTATGGGGATTTCCAGGCCCTTTTCGGCGTCGACCTTACCCTTGTCGGCGGCGAGACGGTGGCGGTGATTGGCGCCAACGGGGCCGGAAAATCCACTTTGATGAAATCCATCATGGGCCTTGTGAAGAACCGGGCCGACGCCATTCGCCTGCGCGGTGCACCGGTGGGCGACAGACCGGCCTACCGGCTAGCGGTCGACGGCGTGTCGCTGGTGCCTGAAGGGCGGCGGCTGTTCCGCTCCCTGTCGGTGGCGGAGAACCTTGTGATCGGCGGGCGGTTGAAGCGGCCCGGCCACTGGTCCCTTGCGACGGTCTATGGGCTGTTTCCCGTCCTCAAGGAGCGTTGCCATGCGCCTGCGGAAGCCCTGTCAGGCGGGCAAAGGCAGATGGTGGCCATCGGCCGCGCGCTGATGGCCAACCCCGACATCTTGATGATCGACGAGGCCTCACTTGGCCTTGCCCCGACGGTGGTGAAGGACATCTACCGCGCCTTCCCGGCAATCCGCGCGGAGGGCACGGCAATCCTCCTGGTGGAGCAGGACATTGCCCAGGCCATGGGCGTTGCCGACCGCGTGGTGTGCCTCCAGGAAGGCCGCGTGGCGCTTGAGGGCGCGCCTGGCGAACTGGGACGCGAGGCCATCACTGCCGCCTATTTCGGGGCGGCGCCATGACCTTTGCCAACGCGGTCCTGCAAGGGGTGTTGCTGGGCGGCCTTTATGGACTGTTTGCGGCCGGCCTCAGCCTGATCTTCGGGGTGATGCGGCTTGTGAACATTGCCCACGGGGACCTGATCGTCCTGTCGGCATTCCTCGCCTTTTCGGTGGTGGACGCGTTGGGGATCCACCCGTTGACGAGCCTCCTCCTCGTCATCCCCACCATGGCGGTCATCGGCTATGTCCTCCAGCGCGTGGTCCTCAACAGGACGCTCGGACGGGACATCCTGCCGCCGCTCCTTGTCACCTTCGGGCTTTCCATCGTCATCCAGAACGCGTTGCTTGAGGTCTACTCTGCCGACAGCCGCAAGCTTGATGCCGGCGCGCTGGAGACCGCGTCCATCACACTTGCCGACGGTCTTTCGGTGGGGGTGCTGCCGCTCTTGATGTTCGGCGCGGCTGTGGCAGTGGTGGTGGGGCTGCAACTCGTCTTCTATCGCACCGCCATGGGCCGCGCCTTCCGTGCCGTGTCCGACGACCGGGAGATTGCCGAGGTGATGGGCCTTGACCCTGCCAAGGTCTATGCCGCCGCCATGGCCCTCTCCCTCGCGGTGGTGGCAATCGCAGGGACCTTCCTTGCCATGCGCACCTATTTCGACCCCGCCAGCGGGCCGATCCGCCTGATTTATGGGTTCGAGGCCGTCATCATCGGTGGGCTCGGCAACCTTTGGGGCACGCTCGTGGGAGGGATCATCCTGGGTGTGGCGCAGACCGTCGGGGCACAGATCAACCCCGGCTGGCAGCTCCTTGCAGGGCACCTTGTCTTCCTCCTGGTCCTTGCCATCCGCCCCCAAGGCCTGATGCCCAAGATGGAGGACTGAGGATGGTCGCCGTCGCACGGTCCACTCGCGCCTCACGCATCGGCCTTTTGGGGCTCGCCATCCTTGTGGCCATCCTCGCCTCGGCGCCGTACTGGGCAGGCTCCTCCAACATGCGCTTGATGGGCGAGATCTTCGCCTACATCGCCCTTGCGAGCCTTTGGAACCTTCTTGCCGGCTATGCCGGCCTCGTCTCCGTGGGGCAGCACGCGTATGTGGGGCTGGGCGGCTATGTCTTGTTTGCGCTTGCCATGTTCCTCGGCGTCCACCCCTTGGTGGCGGTGGGTCTTGCAGGGGTGGCGGCGGCCATCGTCGCCGTACCGGCAGCCTTCCTCCTGTTTCGCCTCAAGGGGGCCTACTTTGCCATCGGCTCGTGGGTCCTCGCGGAGGTGGCGCTCTTGTTGTTTGCACGGGTGTCGGCGCTGGGCGGTGGGTCGGGGACGTCTTTGCCCATCACCGTGGTGCGCGATATTGCAGACGGGCGGTCCGCGCGCGAGGCCGTCACCTACTGGACAGCGCTTCTTATTGTGGTGGTGGTCGTGGGGGGCATCACGCTCTTGCTGCGCTCACGCTTGGGGCTGGCGCTGACGGCCATCCGCGACAGTGAGGTGGCCTCGCGCAGCCTTGGTGTGCGCATCACCCGGGTGAAGCTTGCCGTCTACGTGGCAGCGGCGGCGGGGGCAGGGGCGGTTGGCGCGCTCATCTTCCTCACCAAGCTGCGCATCTCGCCCGATGCCGCCTTCAGCCTGTCGGATTGGACCGCCCTTGTCATCTTCATCACCGTCATCGGCGGGGTGGGGCGGATCGAGGGGCCTTTGGTGGGCACGGCGGTTTTCTTCCTTCTGCGGGAGACGCTGGCGGACTATGGCGCCCTCTACCTCATCGCCCTTGGGGTGGTGGCCATCCTCATCATGCTGTTTGCCCCGCGCGGCCTTTGGGGTGCTTTCGCCGCCCGCACAGGGCTTGAAATCTTCCCCCTCCAGCGCCGGGTCATCGCCCCGCGGGAGTGACCGCGCGCCATTTGCCCGCTGCCCTGAAAAAAAATTTTGGCGCGTGGGAATAAACCGGCATGGCGATCCGTATGCCATGTGAGGCGGCCGAGAGCGCTTCCATGGACCTTTGAGGAATTATCCCTTCGAAGCCCTTTCAACGGAGGTTCTCCGCACTGGCGCGCCTTTGGTAAACAATTGATATTTTTGGAGTATTCACGATGAAATTCAACACACTCGCGCACGGTGCGCTCGCCCTTGCCCTCGCCGTTACCGGTGTTGCTGCGACGGGAACCGCCAACGCCGGTGGTCTTGGCGCCTATGCGGCGCCCGTTGTGCAGACAGGGGCGACCGAGGCCGGTCTGTCCTGGCGCTGCGGCAAGAACAACCCCGCCATGTGGGGCACTTTCGGCAATGGCTGCCTGAAGCAACGTCGTAAGGCGAAAAAGGCATCCAAGGGCCATTCGCCGTCCTTGAAGGCGGTGAAGGGCCAACACCGCCGCTAGCGCACGTCCCGCTCGATCTGGACCAGATCGAGCGAAGAGGACGTGCGCCAGAAATGGACGCGAGCACGTCTTGATCCGCTCGGTTTGTTTCAAACCAAGCGGATCGTGCTCTGGCGTATGTCCCGCTCGATCTGGACCAGGTCGAGCGACAAGGACGTACGCCAAAAACGGACGCGAGCACGCGTTCATCTCCTCGGTTTGATGAAACCGACGAGACCGTGCCTTCGCGCCCGCCGGGCAGACGAGTGGCTGCCCGGCGGGACTGGTCCAACCAGCGCGGCCATGGAGCGCGCGGTGCTTTCGTTGGGGTCAACCGAACGACTGCGCGCGGAATGGATGGCGTGTGCCGCGCGTTGGCGGCCGCCCCGCTACGGCCCCCACCGTGGCGGGGCGGTTCGCGTCTGGGTCACGGTCAGCTGGCGTTGCGCTTGTTGACCACGTCGAAAATGACGGCGGCCAGAAGCACGAGCCCTTTGATCATCTGCTGATAGTCGATCCCCACCCCGAGGATCGACATGCCGTTGTTCAACACGCCCATGATGAAGGCGCCCACCACAGCGCCCACGATCGTCCCCACACCGCCGGACATGGACGCACCGCCGATGAAGACGGCGGCAATCACATCAAGCTCGAAGCCAAGCCCTGCCTTGGGGGTCGCCACATTGAGGCGGGCGGCGAAGACGAGACCGGCAAGGGCGGCCAACATCCCCATATTGGCAAACACCAGGAAGGTGAGCCGCTCGGTGTTGATGCCTGAAAGCTTGGCCGCCTTCTCGTTGCCGCCGATGGCATAGACCCTCCGGCCCACCGTCGTCTTGGTGGTGATGAAGGAGTAGACCGCAATCAACAGCGCCATGATGATGAGGACGTTCGGCAGCCCCCGGAAGTTCGCCATCAGCCAGGACAGGTAAAGGAGCGCTGCCGCCACAAGGATTTGCCGGCCGAGGAAGATGGCAAACGGCTCATCCTCATTGCCCTGGCCCGACAGGCGGCCGCGCAGGCCAAGGGCGAAGATCAACAGCGCCGTTGCTGCCCCCATGACGAACGACAAGGTGTTGAAGCGCGAGGCATCGAAAAGGTCAGGCACGAAGCCCGACGACAACAAGCGGAACCCCGGCGGAAACGGGCCGATGGACTGGCCCGCCAACAGCCAGAGCGTGGCGCCTTTGAAGACCAAGAGCCCCGCCAACGTCACGATGAAGGAGGGGATCTTGAAGTAGGCGATCCAGAACCCTTGGGCCGCGCCAATCACCGCGCCGACGGCAAGGCACACCACGGACGTGATGAGCGGGTGGACGCCCAGCTCCACAATCATCACCGCGGCGAGCGCCCCGATAAACCCCATCACCGAGCCCACGGACAGGTCGATGTGCCCGCACACGATGACGAGCAGCATCCCCAGCGCCATGATGATGATGTAGGAGTTCTGCAGGACGAGGTTGGTGAGGTTGACCGGCTTGAGGAGGATCCCCTCCGTCGCGATCTGGAAGAACACCATGATCACGATGAGCGCGATGAGGATCCCGTATTCGCGCAGGTGGTTGCGCACGAAGCCGAAGGCCTGCCCGGCCCTTGGGTCGCCAGCTCGCGCAGGGTTGAGTGTGTCCTGAGCCACGTCAGATCATTCCCGTCTCTTGCCCTTTTGCGGGCGCGCAGTGTCCCCTGTGGCGGGCCTTCATCCGGCCGCCTCCGCCGGCTGGCGCTTGATGATGAGGCCCATGATCTTCTCCTGGCTTGCCTCCTGAACGGGAAGTTCGCCCACGAAGCGGCCCTCGTTCATGACGTAAAGCCTGTCGCAGATGCCGAGGAGCTCGGGCATTTCGGAGGAGATCACCACGACGGCTTTCCCCTCAGCGGCCAGCTGATGGATGATGGTGTAGATCTCGAACTTTGCGCCGACGTCGATGCCGCGGGTGGGCTCGTCCAGGATCAAGACTTTGGGCTCGGTGAAGAGCCACTTGGACAGCACCACCTTTTGCTGGTTGCCGCCTGAAAGATTGACCGCCTCCTGCGCCACGCTGGAGGACTTGATGCGCAGCCGATCGCGGTAGCGCCGCGCCACCTCAAGCTCGCGCGAGGATTTGACGACGCCGCGCTCCGACACCCCTTCAAGCTGCGCCAGGGGAATGTTGCGGCGGATGGTGTCGTCAAGAATGAGGCCGTAGGTCTTGCGGTCCTCTGTGACGTAGGCAAGGCCTGCCGCCACCGCCCTGTTGACGGTGGAGGTGTCCACCTTCTTGCCGTCCACGTGGACATCGCCCGAAATGTTGCGCCCGTAGGTGCGGCCGAACAGGCTCATGGCAAGTTCGGTCCTGCCGGCGCCCATGAGGCCGGAAATGCCGACAATCTCGCCAGCGCGCACATGGAAGGAGACATCGTCCACCACCTTGCGCTCAAGGTGCAAAGGGTGGGTGACGTTCCAGTTGGCGACCCTCAGCATCTCCTCCCCCAAGGGCCGGCCGAGGGTGCGGGGCGGGTAGCGGTCCGAGAGGCTGCGGCCCACCATGTCGCGGATGACGCGGTCCTCCGTCACCTCCTCGCCCTTGGCATCCAGCGAGGAGACCACCTCACCGTCGCGCAGGACTGTGATCGTGTCGGCCACCCGCGACACCTCGTTCAGTTTGTGGGAGATGAGGATGGAGGAGATGCCGCGCGCCTTGAACTCCAGCAGGAGGTCCAGAAGCGCCGCGCTGTCGGCCTCGTTGAGGCTTGAGGTGGGCTCATCGAGGATGAGAAGGCGCACCTCCTTGGCGAGCGCCTTAGCGATCTCCACCAGCTGCTGCTTGCCAAGACCAAGGTCGCCCACCTTTGTGCGCGGCCGCTCTTTCAGCCCCACTTTGGCGAGGAGTTCGGCGGTGCGCTGGTTGGTCTTCTCCCAGTCGATGATGCCGGCCTTGGCCTGCTCGTTCCCTAGAAAAATATTTTCGGCGATGGACAGGAGCGGCACCAAAGCGAGCTCCTGGTGGATGATGATGATCCCCTCACGCTCCGACTCGGCAATGGAGCGGAAGGCCTGGGGTTTGCCCTCATAGACGATCTCCCCCTCATAGGCGCCGTGGGGGTAGACCCCCGACAGCACCTTCATGAGGGTGGACTTGCCGGCCCCATTCTCGCCGACCACGGCATGGATCTCGCCGCGGGTGACGGAGAACGAGACGTCGTGCAGTGCCACAACGCCTGTGAAGCGCTTGGTGATCCCGCGCATCTGCAAGATGGTGTCGGGCGCAGCGCCTGCCGCAGCGCTCACCGGGTTGGCCTTCTCATGATGAAGGTCATCGTGGACCCCTTGCCGTCACGATGAAAGAGCCCGCGCGGGGAGCGCGGGCTCTCGGTCCTACTGGATCTGGTCTTCGGTGTAGTAGCCGGTGTCGACCACGGCTTCGCGAAGGTTGTCCTTGGTCACCGACACGGGCTCGAGCAAGTAGCTCGGCACCACTTTGACGCCGTTGTCGTAGGTCTCGGTGTCGTTGATGGTGGGCTCGCGCTCGTTCAGCACATCATCCACAAGGGCAACGGTGACGCGGGCCAACTCGCGCGTGTCCTTGAAGACGGTGGAGGTCTGGTCGCCTGCAAGGATTGCCTTCACGGAGGGGATTTCCGCGTCCTGGCCGGAGATGATGGGCATCGGCTGGTCGTCGGCCCCATAGCCCACGCCCTTCAGCGAGGAGATGATGCCGATGGACAGGCCATCATAAGGCGACAGCACAGCGTCCACCCGCTCGTCGGTGTAGTAGGCCGACAACAGGTTATCCATGCGCGCCTGTGCCACCGAGCCGTCCCAGCGCAGGGTGCCGACAGTGTCCATCCCCTCCTGGCCCGAGCGCAGGACGAACTTGCCCTCATCGATGAGCGGCTGCAGGACGCTCATGGCGCCGTCGTAGAAGAAGTAGGCGTTGTTGTCGTCCGGCGAGCCGCCGAAGAGTTCGATGTTGTAGGGGCCGGCATCCATGTTCAGCGCATCGACAATGGACTGGGCCTGCTGCACGCCGACTTTGAAGTTGTCGAACGTTGTATAGTAGTCGACGTTTTCTGAATCGCGGATCAGCCTGTCATAGGCGACGACGGGAATGTCGAGGGCGGCCGCCTGCTCCAGCGCGTTGGTGAGGGTGGTGCCGTCGATGGCGGCAATGACCAGCGCGTCCACGCCGCGCACGATCATGTTTTCCACCTGGAGGAGCTGGGTGGGGATGTCGTCCTCGGCGTATTGGAGGATGGTGTCGTACCCGGCCGCCTCAAACTGCTCCACCATGGAGTTGCCGTCCGAAATCCACCGTGTGGACGACTTGGTGGGCATGGCGATGCCGATGGTGCCCTTGTCTTGCGCCACCACGGGCTGTGCGCCGAACGCAACCGACAGTGCGGCCGCGGACAGAATGAGTTTCCAGGCTTTCAAAGCGTCCTCCTTCGTGTTCCTCTTGCGCCGCTCGGCCTCTGACGGTCCGTTTTGCGGCACGTGGCGGCGGCGGGGTCGCCGCGCCGGTGGGTTGGGGAGCCTAGCCACGCCTGGCGCACTCGGGCAAACGAAAAAAGGTTTTGCGCCCACCCCCGCGACATCGACGCCGCTGCGCGCTCGGTCGGGGGGAAGGGCGGAGCCAGAAAGGAAGGACGTCTGTCATGAAACTGGGTCTTGTGGGCGCTGGTGCGATTGCCAGAAGCCAGCACCTGCCGGTCATCGACGAGCACCCGAATGTGGATCTTGTGGCCGTTGCCACCCGCGACGGCACGGTGGACGGTGTGCCCATCTATGGCAGCCTTGGCGAGATGCTGGCCGCCCATGAGGACATTGAGGCGGTCTCCTTGTGCGTTCCGCCCGTGCCGCGGTTTGAACTGGCGCGGGAGGCCATCGCCAAAGGCCGCCACGTCTTTCTTGAGAAGCCGCCGGGCACCACCTTGTCTGAGGCCAAAACCCTTGCCGATGCGGCCGACGAGGCGGACGTTGTGTTGTTTGCCAGCTGGCACTCGCGCTACGCGCCTGCGGTGGAAACGCTGAAGACGCGGCTTGAACACACCACCATCAAGACCGTGCGCGTCACCTGGAAGGAGGACGTGCGTCAGTGGCATCCCGGCCAGACGTGGATCTGGCAGCCAGGCGGGTTCGGCGTGTTCGACCCAGGCATCAACGCCCTGTCGATCCTGACCCATGTGCTGCCGTCCTTCAGGCTCGTCTCCTCGGT